>CAYJKD010000040.1:0-15519 GCA_964370595.1 uncultured Lachnospiraceae bacterium | reverse complement strand
TGGTTTCCATAAATCTGCATAACTTGTAATTTCTCCATCTACTAAATCAGGATTGTAGATAATTCCAATATGGTTCATGGTGTAAGCAATTCCGTTTCCTTCTTCTGCAAATGTTTTTACTGTATCTACCAAATCTTGTGCATTGCTTAATTTAGTTAAATCAATATCTTCAAATAGTCCTTCTGTAATTCCCATAGCAGTCATAGATTGTGATAATTCAATTACGTCAATACTATTATTTGCATCAGCTGAAAATTTTGTATAACGCTCATTGGAGTTTCCAAGTTCTGCAACAATCTCACATCCAAATTGCTGTTCAAATGGCGCATATACTTCCTCTTCTGAAATATCTTCCCCTAAACCAAATGTAGATAAAACTAATGTCTTCTCTCCATCTACTTGTGCCTCTGTTTCTTCTGCTTCTGTTGCTTGCGCTACTGTCGTAGCTGCAGCTTCCTCTGCTTTTGTCGTTTCTTGTGGGGTGCTACTTGTACATGCAGTTAATGCCATCATACCACTTAATAATACTGCTACTGTTTTTGTTGATTTTTTCATAATTTTCTCCTTTTCTATCGTCAATAACATCTGTTATGAACGTTTAACTAAAATAATTTTATTCTCAGGCATGTGCAGAATAATTTTAGATCCTTCTGCTAAGGATTCATCTGAAGTTACATTTACTAAGAATTTTCCTTCTACTGTATCCACTTCATATTGATAGCATTTTCCAAGGAATGTTCTTACTCCTATTATCCCGTCAATACAGTTTTCTTGTAATGAGTCTGCTATTTCAATATCATCAGGGCGGATTGTTGCCATACAGGTATTTTCTTGACCATCCCACTGTGCTCGAATAGAAAAATTATATCCATGTTCACTTGCATACTTTTCCTTATCTCTTGTTAATGGTAAGAAATTTTCAAATCCAATAAATCTTGCAACAAATTCTGTTGTCGGTTTCTTGTAAATTTGTTCTGGTGTATCATATTGTTCAATTTCACCATTATTCATAATTGCCACTTTATCTGAAATAGAAAAACATTCTTCTTGGTCATGGGTTACAAATATCGTCGTTATCCCTAATTTTTTCTGTAAACGCTTGATTTCCATTCTCATTTGAATACGTAGTTTCGCGTCTAAATTAGAAAGTGGTTCATCTAGTAAAAGTAATTTCGGCTCTACAACAAGTGCTCTTGCAAGTGCAACCCTTTGGCGCTGCCCACCAGACATTTGTTTCGGAAAGCGATCTGCTAATTCCTCTAATCCACAGACTTGTAAAATTTCTTCCACTTTTTTTTCAATTTCATCCTTTGGAACTTTTTTTATCTTTAATCCAAAAGCCACATTATCAAATACACTTAAATGAGGAAACAAAGCATAACTTTGAAATACCATTCCAAAATTCCTCTTATGTACTGGGACTTTCGTCAAGTCTTCCCCATCAATGGTAAAAGTACCCTTTTGGTTTTCCACAAATCCTGCTACAACACGAAGCGTTGTTGTTTTCCCGCATCCACTAGGTCCGAGAAGTGAAACTAATTCGCCCTTATTAATCTCTAAATTTAAATTTTCTAAAATTGTTTTTTTCTTATCATATGAAACATCAATCTGTTTTAACGAAACAAATGCCATGGTATTCTCCTATTCTGAATCTACTTTGCTAAAGATGCAATTCCCAGTGTTTTATCTACAATTACCATAATCAATATGGTTCCTGCCATTAAGAGAACGGATACTGCTGATACACTAGGATCGTAGTTATATTCAATATAATTCATAAGTGTTGATGGAAATGTGCTAATCCCTGGTCCTGATAAAAACATGGATACTGGGATATTATTAAATGAATTAATGAATGCCAACATAAATGCAGCCGAAATTCCGGATGTAATATTTGGTAAAACAACTTTAAAAAATGCTCCTGCTTTTCCACATCCTAATCCCCACGCAGCCTCTTCAATAGAAAAGTCAAACTGTTCCAAACTCGATCCTACCACTCGAATCACATATGGTAGTGTTACAAGAAAATGTCCAGCTAGCAATCCAGCTACTAAAGGAATTCTTAATGAAATAATAAAAAATTGGTATAGCACAAATCCAATTACAATTCCAGGTACTACCGTTGGAGATAGAAAAAAAGCTTTTAGTGCATCCTTTCCTTTAAAGCTTGATTTTGCTAACGCATAGGCAACTGGAATCCCTACAATTAATGCCAAAATAGTTGCAGAAAAAGAAATTCCCATACTAGTTAAGAAAGAATCACGGAACGACTCTGATTGAAATACTTGAGTAAACCACTGGAATGTGAAACCTTCAATAGGAAATTGAATGGCTGCACCTTCGCCAAATGCTGTAATTGTAATAATTATCAAAGGAAGTACTAAGAATGCAAAAACCAAAATAGCAACAATTGATAATGGTAAATTTTTCTTCATCCTATTCTCCCCTCTTATCCATTCGGTTTGCCAACATACGTAGAAGTTTCATTACTCCAAGTGTGACAATAATCATAATCAATGCAATCATCGATGCACCAGTCCAATCTCCAACTGCCATTGCTTTTTGATAAATCAATGTAGACAATACTAAATTTTTATTTCCACCTAATAATTGAGGTGTCGTATATGCGGTAAGTGTTCCAGTAAATACCAAAATACCCCCTACAATAATTCCTGGAAGACTAATTGGAAAGATAACCTTTAAAAATCCAATAAAACGATTTGCACCTAAACTTTGTGCTGCCTCCATCATATCATCGTCTATATTTTCCATAACTCCAGTTACTGTTACAATCATAAGTGGTAAAAACAAATATACGGAACCAATAATTACAGCAAACTCTGTATATAGCATTTTAATAGGCCGTTCAATCAATCCAATGGATTTTAACATCGTATTTATAATCCCATTACTTCCAAGGATATTAATCCAAGCAAAACTTCTGATTACTGAATTCGTCATTAGTGGAAAAATTGCTACTGCTAAAAGAATTCCTCTCCACTTTTGCGAACATCTACTGATAAAATATGCAGTAGGTACACCTGCAATCATACAAATTATTGTAGTTATAACTGAAATTTGTAACGTTCTTGCAAATATTTTAATATAATATTCATCTTGTAAAAACTCTACATAGGATTGGAATGGATATCCCTCTCCAAAAATTGTAGGAATGATTACCTGTAGCAAAGGAATCAACATACAGACAACTAAAATAACAACTCCTGGAAAAACAATCAAAAATGTATTTTTCTTTTTCATTAATAGCCCCTCATAAGTATTTCTAATAATTATTAGTTATTCTAATTTGTATCGATATGTTTATTATATCTCATAATAAATCCAAGTCAAATATATATAATCTATATTTTTTATGCAAATATTGCATAGTCGTGCTATACTATAGATAACTAGTAACTATCACAAAGGAGATTCTATGGATTTAAAAGAAGCACGTTATATTGTAAGCATTGCAGATCACCAAAGTATTAGTAAAGCTGCTGAAGATTTATTTATTTCACAACCATCTCTAAGTAAATATTTAAAAAACATTGAACTACAACTCGGTACTCCCCTTTTTGATCGTTTAAACAATCATTATATCCCTACTTATACGGGAGAACGCTATCTATACTATGCTCGTAAAATATTATATTTAAGAAATGAATGGAATACAGAATTTGAAGATATGAATAAACAAGGGCTTGGTACTATCAATATTGCAGCACCTGTAACCCTAAGTAATCTATTATTGAATTCTGTATTTTCAAACTTTCATAAACGAAATCCAGGTGTAACGATTAACTTACTAGAAGATTTATATTTTGTAGCAGAAAACTCAATAGACAATCCATCCATCCACCTTACATTTTATAATGTTACAACATTTCCTAAAGATTTAAACTATGAAATCATCAATTCTGAAGAAGTCGTACTGATCTTGCCCAAAGGACATTATCTAGAAAGTGCAGGCATTAAACAAACTGGTTTTGACCATCCTTGGATTGATTTAACCCTTTGTAAGAATGAAAACTTCATCATGCTCTACCCAGAACAAAATACTGGAGGAATTTCTCGTACTATTTTAAGCGAGTACGAAATATCCCCCCAGATAATTCTACAAACACGTAGCAGTGAGTTGTCCATTCGTTTGGCCTGTGAGCAAAATGGACTTACATTTGCACCAGCAAGTTATGCAAAGTATTTTAGTCAGCATGCTTCTTTTTCTTATTTTTCCATTGGTAAAAAACGTCACTTTTCAACACTCATCGTAGCTTATCGAAAAAATCGCTATCTCCCCTATTATATGCACGATTTTATCCAATTTGTTCATGATGTCTACCTTGAAAAAAAATAATTTACTATTGTTTTTTCTTAGATGTAATCCAGTGGATTACAAATGGAATAAATACAGATATGAAGGAAGCATAACCTAGGTATGCATAACCTTTAGTCACAACTGTCATCAATCCTAACTGTGCGATTGCAAAGGCACAACTAGTAAAAATAAAAGCAAATAAGATATTTCTTCCACGATGTCCTGCTTTAATTTTACTTTTATCTTTCATATTTTTCTCTACTGCATTTACACAACGGGTTACAATTCCAGATACCATATTAACACCAGTAGAAATTGCACCTAATATGATTAGTATCGATATGATAGGGGTTAAAACACTTGCTCCTACCCCATTTTTCACAAGTACTAGCATAGGAATTGTTGCCGATTCAAGCTCTGCCACAAAAGAAATTGCAAGCAATCCCACCACAGCAAGCATCATAGCCACACTATTGGTAATGAACATATAAATTCCAGCTTTATTTACTTGTGATTCCTCCGTTAACGGCTTCATATGTTGATACATTACCGATACCGATGCTAACTGAAAAAGAAAATACAAAAACGAACTCCTAAGTGCTGGCAACAATGCTCCACTCTGTGTCGAATTTACAGCCATTTCTCCAGCATTCATACGAGCAATTGACGAAGTTATCGCTCCCCACTGAGCTATAATATTAGGTATGAGCACCACAACTAACCCTGTAATGATCAGTACAGAAACTGTTGCTGCTGCACGTCGTACCATATCTGTTCCATATAGTGCAATAACAAAAATAAATACGCCTACTATTAATGTGCAAATCCAATATGGAATTCCAAACAATGTATTTAGAGTAGAGCCGCCTGTTGCAAATGCGGCACCAGATGCTGTTGCAATCATTATTAAGTATGTGATTTCAAACAAATTTGAAAATACTACTTTATACTTCCCATAAAACTTATCTGAAAAACTACGATAATCATATAATTGATTACGAAATGCATAGCGCATTCCATACCAAAAGAAAATGGCATATAACAGCTGTGTAAAAATTGGAAGTATCAATGTCCATACTCCATAATTGATAAAATACTGATATATCTGCGCTCCTGATGCAAATCCTCCACCAAACTGAGTTGTAAATGCCACAAATGCTACCCCTACTGCAAGTGGCATCTTACTTTTATCTACTAGTATACTATTTTTCTTCTCCACTCCTATTATCCCCCCTTATCGATTTGTGAATCGTATAACCTTATCTGGATTTAGAATCAACTTTTCATCAAAAGCTAATTTTACTGAACGATATAATTCAATCATTCGACTCCCTAAAAATGTTTCCATATACTCAATTCGACCGTTTCCAATTCCATGCTCTCCAGAAAGTTGCCCACCTAATTGTTTCGCTAAAGAATACAGTTCAACCAAGCACGCTTTTGTTGCTTGGTGCCACAACTCATCACTCATCCCCTCATCTCGGAGCATTTCGGTATGTATGTTCCCATCTCCTGCATGCCCACATGGTTGTACACGAACTCCATGTTTATTCCCAATTTGCTTAGCTGCTTTTACATAATGGGCAATTTCACTACGAGGAACCACAACATCGCATTCTTCTTGTGCAATACTATCCGCTTTCATAGCTTCTAAAATTCCGCCTCTAACACTCCAAACAGAAGCTAGCCGTTCAGGTGTATCTGCAATAAGGCAATCTATTACTCCATGTTCGATGGCTGATTCGCAAAGAGCATTACAAGCGTATTCTAATTCATCTACACTAGATGCATCATACATCACTAAAAGTACAGCTTCTCCTTTATCATATGGAAATGATTTATTTAATCTTCGTTTTACAATATTAATTAAATCCATTTCCATAAACTCGATAGCTGTTGGAATAAAGGCTAAATCTAATACATGAGGCACCATATCTGCACAAGCTTCTAATGTGTCAAATGGTAGTACTAATGTAGCTGTATGTTTCGGAGCAGGTAATAACTTTAACGTTACTCGAGTCAAAATACACAAAGTTCCTTCCGACCCGATTACTAAATCTTTAAGATCATACCCTGTCGTATTTTTCACAACATTAGATGAAAGTTCTACAATTTCTCCATCTGGTAGTACCACCTCCATGCATCGAACAAAATCTCTTGTCAAGCCATAGCGAACAGCCTTCATACCTCCAGCATTGGTAATCACAGTTCCACCAATACTTGCTGTTTTTTCTCCTGGATCTGGTGGATAGAACAATCCTTCCGCATTTGCCATCCCTTGTACATCTAGAAGCAATGCTCCAGGTTCACATGTAATGGTTTGATTTTTCCTATCAATTGGAAAAATATGGTTCATTCGCATAATTGATAATAAAATTCCTCCATGCTTACAAGTAGCACCTCCTGCTAAACCAGTCCCTGCTCCTCTTACTGTGACTGGTATGTTATGCATATATCCATATCTCATAACCGCTGAAACTTCTTGTGTGTTTTCAACTTCTACCATTACATCTGGTGGAAAGACTCCATATTCTGGCATCTCATCATGATAATATTCAGGTAAAATATCTTCTTTTATCACAACTCTCTTTTCATCTGTTATTTTTTTTAAATATGTGATACCTGCATCAGTAATTTTCTCATAAGGATATGGCATAATCTAATTTACCTCCTTGTTAATTGTTTCAATTAGCTGTGGAATTACAGTAAAAGCATCATCCACAATACAATAGTTCGCAAAATCAAATATCTGTGCGTTTGGATCTGAGTTAATTGCAATTACGCATTCGCTTCCTGTCATTCCTGAGGTAAATTGAATTGCTCCTGATACACCACAAGTAATCAATAATTTTGGTCTTACTGTTCTCCCAGAAAGTCCAATTTGTTTCGAGCTATCCCCTAAGCCTGCCTCTGCCATTGGACGTGTGTAGCAAACTTGTGCTCCTAATGATTTTGCAAGTTTTTGCACCAAATGAACCCCCTCTGCATTTTTCATTCCTCTCCCTGCAACGATTAAGATTTCTTCTTCTTCTATCGTTCGCATCTTTGGAAGACTTTCTACCGACAATACTTCTATTCCTGATTTTACCATTTCTGTTGGTACAAGCATAGGAACCACTTTTCCACTAGGATTTTTTACTTTTTCAGCTTTATCCATAACTCGATATCGAATTGTAGCAAATTGTGGCCTTGCGTCTGTAATTAAAATTTGCGCCATTATATTACCGCCAAATGCAGGCCTGATTTGTACTAAATCTGTATTCTCCCTCATTTCCAATTTTGTACAATCGGCTGTTAACCCCGTACGGAATCGAGTAGATAATCTAGGCGCTAACGATCTTCCTGCAGAAGTTCCACCAATTAAAACAGTAGATGGCTGAAATTGTGAAATACAATCTGCTAATGCATCTGCGTAACAATCCGCTTTAAATCCAACAAAACCCTCATCTTCATAGTAGTATACTTGATCAACTCCATATTCTAATAATATCTCTGCATTATTTGCAGTTCCCTCTCCACCTATTAAAACTACTGAAACTTTATAATTTACAACTTCTGCAAGCTTCTTTGCTTCTCCAATCAACTCATAGGTTACTGGGTGTATTTCTCCTAGTTCTTGTTCTGCATATACTAAAATCCCGTTCCAATCACTTTTTTGCTATTATCTTTTATTGGGTTTTGTGAAAAAGATAGCGCTTTTTGTGGACATGCTTTTACACATACACCACACATACGGCAAGTTTCATCTACTGTTACTCCACTTGATTGTATTAAAAGTGAATGAAAAGGACATTTCACAACACATGTGCCACATAAATCACACAGCACTGAGTCAAATAGTATGGTTGTCATTGATTTTTATTCCTTCCTTTCAATTATTTTATTTTGTAGTAGGATATCTACAACTATACTTGCTTTTTCTCCTGAACTGCCTTCAATCATTACTTTTTTTACATCTGCTTTTGGTGCAAACATCTCATCTACTTTTGTAGGTGAACCGATTAATCCACAGCGAGATAAATCTGGGGAAGGCAAGTCGTCAAATGTGCAAATATGAACCTTCTTTTTTTGTGTATTTTTTTTCAAAATATATGAAGGTAAGCGTGGAACACAACTATCCTTTTCTATTGTTAATAAGCAAGGGACTTTTATTCTGCTTCTTTGCTTTGATTTCGTAAATATTTGCTCAATTTCCAATGAAGAATCTGTAATTTGTTCTACCTTATTGACCCACGCAGCATGTGGAATTCCTAATAACTCAGCAAGAGCCGAACCTACTTGTGCAGTATCTCCATCTGTCGTTTGCCTTCCACATAAAATAAGATCATAATCTTTTATCATTTCTATCCCTTGTGATAATACGTAGGAAGTTGCCAATACATCGGAACCCGCAAATTTTTTATCTGATAAAATAATCGCCTCATCTGCACCCATACTATATGCATCCTTCATCATTTTTTCGGCCTGTTGTGGTCCCATCGTAAGTACCGTTACTTTACCGCCCACTTCCTGACGAACCTTTAAAGCAGTTTCTAAGGCATAAAAATCATACGGATTTGTTCTTGTATCTGCTCCCATTCGCTTTAGGGATCCTGTTTCCTCATCAATTTCTACTGTAGATGATGCTGGAACTTGTTTCATACAAACAATTATATTCATCAATCTCTCCTTTTCTTTTTGACTTTAAAACTTTAACGCTTTTGCTTGTTAAAGTTTACCACAAATTCTAACATTTTACAATAATTATCAAAAAAATACACCTTATTACAAATCATAATTATTATGATCCTAATAAAGTGTATTTTAAATTCAATTCTCTATAAAATTCTTTCATATTCCAATACTTCCATCTTATAACTGATGTTGATAGCATGCTATAAATTATATGTAAAACTATCTATGCAATAACAATTTCTTCTTTTTCTTCCTTTTCTACAATTGATAATGCTTTTGCCTGCTCCTTTGCAACTGCTAGCATAAGTTTTACTCTATTTTCTTGATTTACTTTCGTTGCACCTGGATCATAGTCTATAGAAACAATATTTGACTCTGGATATAGATTTTTAATACTTCTTACCATTCCTTTTCCTACAATATGATTAGGTAAGCAACCAAATGGTTGCGCGCACACAATATTTCCATATCCTTTTTCAATCAATTCTAACATTTCTGCTGTTAGAAGCCATCCTTCTCCCATTTTGCAGCCATGACCAATCAATGGTTTCACAAGTTCTTTTAAATGTTCGTATTTTGAAGGTGCTGTAAATATACTTCCTTCAAGCGCTTCAAAAAAGATTGTTTCAAATTTTTCAAATAGTCGATATAACATTTGTACAAATACTCGTTTCCATTCATTTCCACCATACAATTTAATATCCTCAATACGATTATCGATTTTAAACAGCATAAAGCTTAATAATCCTGGCACCATCACTTCGCAGTCCTGATTTTGTAAAAACTCTTCTAAGTTATTATTCGCTAATTTTGAGTATTTTACATAGATTTCTCCTACAATACCTACCTTTACCTTATTTACGCGGTTAATCGGAATTGATTCAAAATCTTTAATGATAAGTTTTAGTTGTTTTCCCATTTCCTTTTTTTGAAATCCTTGTTTATTGATAAACAATTGATTGATGGTATCAACCCATTCCTTAACTTTTCTATCTACGCTTCCTTTTTCCACTTCATATGGCCTTAGTTGATTAGAAAGCAACATCAACATATCTCCATAGATAATTGCTGCAATTATCCTTCTTAACATTGGAAGAGTAATTTTAAATCCACTATTTTTTTCCATTCCTGATAAATTAACAGATACTACAGGAACCTGTCCCATATCAGCATTTTCAAGTGCTTTTCTCAGTAAATGAATATAGTTGCTTGCACGACAACCACCGCCTGTTTGAGACATCATAAGTGCTGTATGATCTAGATCATACTTTCCACTCTTTAGTGCACTGATCATTTGACCAATCGTTAATAATGCTGGATAACAGGTATCATTATGTACATATTTCAAACCTTCCTTAATAACATCTTGATCTGTATTCGTTAATAACTCAATTTCATACCCATAACTTTCTAATAATTTCTGCACAATACGAAAATGAATATCACACATATTGGGAAATAATAATTTATGTGTATGTTTCATTTTTTTTGTAAATTCAATTCGCTTCATTTCCTACTCCTTTGTTGCTGCAAATAGACTATTCAATCTAATTTTAACTGCTCCTAAATTCGTAATCTCGTCAATCTTCAACTGTGTATAAATTTTATTATGTTCCTCTAAAATTCTTCTAGTCTCATCTGTCGTAATAGAATCTACACCGCATCCAAACGATACTAATTGCACCAAATTCATATTTAGTTCTTTTTGATTCGTTATATATTGAGCTGCTGCATAAATACGTGCATGAAATGTCCATTGATTTAACACATTCGTTCTCACTTTTCCACCTAAATGACTAATTCCATCTTCGGTGATTACCATAGCCCCCTGATTACAAATCAATTTATCAACTCCGTGGTTGATTTCGCCGTCTAAATGATATGGTCTACCTGCTAAAACAATAACTGGAATTTTTTCTTTCTTCGCTATTTCTAAAAATTCCATACATTTTTTCTTAATTTGCTCTTGATATAATGCTTGTTCCTTATAAGCTTTCTTTGCTGCTTGTTCCACTTCTTTTTTTGTTAAATCTTTAAATTCTCTGTTCAAAATATTCCATATTTTTTCTGGAAACTCTTTCTTTCGATGAATCCCTACATAATCATTTATAAATCTATGATCCTTTAAGTTGCTAACATTCGCCCGAATTACTTCTGGATAATACGCAACTACAGGACAATTATAGTGATTGTCTCCTAACTGTTCATCTAGGCTATAACTCATACATGGATAAAATATTGTTCTTACTCCATCTTCTATCAATTGCTCTATATGACCATGAATAATCTTTGCTGGATAGCAAACAGTATCTGATGGTATGGTATGTTGTCCTTTTACATATATCTTTCTTGACGACTCTCCACTTAACTGGATTCCAAATCCTAACTCTTTAAAAAAACAATGCCAAAACGGTAGTAACTCATAAAAGTTTAACCCCATTGGAATTCCAATACTTTCTCTCTTTCCCTGAATTGATCCATATTTTAAAAGCAATTCTTTTTTATAGGCAAACATATTATATTCTATCTTCGCATTACCCTGATTTGTAGGTCTTTCACAGCGATTACCACTAATATATTTTTTTCCATCTTGGAATATGTTAATTGTTAATTTACATTTATTTGAACACAGTCCACAACTTACTGCTTTTACATCATGTGTAAAAGCAGTAAGTTCTTCTAAGGTTAAAACACTACTTTTTTCTTGCTTTTTACTGTGTTTTACATAAAGTGCTGCTCCATATGCACCCATAAGGCCAGAAATTTCTGGCCTTATAACCTCTCTTTGAATTTCATTTTCAAAGGAACGTAGAACTGCATCATTTAAAAATGTCCCACCTTGTACAACAATATGTTTTCCTAAACCATCTGCATTTGTAGCACGTATCACTTTATACAATGCATTTTTAACTACACTAATGGAAAGTCCTGCTGAAATATTATCAATTTGAGCACCATCTTTTTGTGCTTGTTTTACAGACGAGTTCATAAAAACAGTACAACGGGATCCTAAATCTACTGGTTTCTTCGCAAAAATTCCTAAATTAGAAAATGATTCAATATCTTGTCCTAATGCTTCTGCAAATGTTTGTAAAAAAGAACCACAACCTGAGGAACAGGCTTCATTAAGAAAAATATTATCAATTACTCCATTTCTAATTTTAAAACACTTAATATCCTGACCGCCGATATCAATAATAAAATCGACTTTCGGATTATATTTTTTTGCTGCAGTGAAATGCGCTATGGTTTCCACAATTCCAATATCTCCATGGAATGCGTGTTTGATTATCTCTTCTCCATAACCCGTAGAGGCAAATCCAGCTATTTCTATATTGGGATATTTCTCATATAACTCTTTCAAAAATTCTCTTACCAATGGAACTGGGGTTCCACCATTTTTTTCATATCTATAATCTACAATTTGTTCTTTTTCATTAATCAATACCACCTTGATCGTGGTTGACCCAGCATCCACTCCAATATATGACTTTCCTATCAGTGGATAACGAGTAATTTCATTTCCAATACGATGTCTCTCAGCAAATTTTTCATAGGCTTCTTGAGAAGAAAACAGAGGTTCGCAACTAGCATACTCATCATTTCCTTTTTGCTTGAGCAGTTGTTCTTTCAACTCTGATATAAGAACTGTTCCATTGTCTTCTTTTGAAAATGCAGTTCCTAACGCAACATAATATAAGGAATTTTCAGGTGCCTTCCCTTTTAACTTTAAGGTCTTATCAAATGCTACTCTAAGCTGAGAAAAGAAGTTTAGTGGTCCGCCTAAATATACTACATTTCCCTTTAAATCCCTTCCTTGTGCAAGTCCTGCAATTGTTTGATTTACTACAGCATAAAATATGCTAGCAGAAACATCTTCTTTTTTTGCCCCTTGATTTAGTAGCGGCTGAATATCTGTCTTTGCAAAAACGCCACAGCGAGATGCAATATTATATGTTTTGCTGTGTTTTTGTGCAAGTTCATTCATCTGCGTTGGTGTAACTCCTAACAATGTAGACATTTGGTCGATAAATGCTCCTGTACCTCCTGCACAAGACCCATTCATTCGAACTTCCATATCACCTGAGAGAAATAATACTTTTGCATCTTCTCCACCAAGTTCAATCACAACATCTGTACTCGGTAGTAGTTTCTTTACTGCTAGCCTAGTCGCATACACTTCTTGCACAAAAGGAATTTTCAATTTTTCAGCAATGCCCATTCCAGCTGAGCCTGACACTTTTATTTGCATTGGAATTTCATGACCGATAATTTCTTCTAGTTTTGATAGTAATTCATAAAACTTTTGTGGCACTTGGGATAAATGCCTTTCATAGCTCTTATATATTATTTTGTTATTTTCGTCTATTACTACACATTTTAATGTTGTTGATCCTACATCTAATCCAATTCTTACCATAGGTTTCCTCATACTCTTTAAGTTCAATTGATACAACGAGACTATCTTATCACAAATTTATGAATTTCTCTATCCCAAAAATTGAAAAAAACCACAAAGACTATTTTATTCTTTGTGGTTTTCTCCAATTATTCAATCATATCCATTTCTTCTGTATCTTGATTCCTATTTTTCTGTCTAAATAAATATCCCAAAAATACTTCTACTAACACAAGTATAAAGAATAGCAAGCTATACTCATCAAAAACTTCCATAGGTAAATTAAAGTTTTGCGTAAATAATAATAACAAAGTTGTAATAAATGCCATTAATATTCCAATGTTTCTTTGATTATTCTTATTCTTAGCATTTTTTTCATTTTGTTCTTCTGTTGTTTCTTTTTCTTCTTTTCTTTTTACTACTAAGAATACTACAACCATAATCCAAGTAAGAATTGTCATAGCTAAATCAAACAAACTCCAACTACCAATTGCATTAAAACTACCAGCACTTAGTGGTACGCCTCCATCTACAATAATTACTGTTTCAAATAATTCTCCACCGATGTTCATACTAATCGTATGTTCTCCACTTGATAATGTTTTAATATATTCAGGACTAATAATAAGCTCTCCTGATTCTCCTACTTGAAAATCTCCACTTGCAAGAGGAACACCTCCCATTTCAAGTGTAAATGTAGGGTCTTCCATTCCACTTAAATCAATTGATACTGTTCCATCTGGTAATAAATTAACTAAAGGCACAAGACCATCGCCAATGTCAAAGAAATTATCTATCACTGATTCTACTATACTAGCTGTTGTTGCTTGTATGCTGTTGTCATCATTTCCACCTTGTGTACGATTCTCCGCTTCGCTTACACCTTCTGATGCATCTACTTGCCCTTGCTCCACAGATACTGATTCATTTTCTGATTCACTTTCTGGTTCAACATCTTCTAAGTCTTCCGTACTTTGTGTTGCTTCTGTGCTTTCATTATCACCATTTCCAGTTTCTTCTGTTGTTTCTACTTCAGATATGCTTTCTCCTACTGTTGTATCTTCCTCTGGTAAACTCTCAACTGTTGTTTCTGCTATCGTTGTTTCTTCTACCGTTGTTTCCTCTACCGTTGTTTCCTCTGTTTCAGATGGTACTGCCTCTGTCGTTTCATCCCTTGAAGAATCATTATTATTCGAGCTTCCACCACTTGGTTCTGATGTGGTTGGTGTTGTTTCTGGTATGGTTGGTGTTACTTCTGGAGCTGGTGTTGTTTCTGGTACCGTTGGTGTTACTTCTGGAGCTGGTGTTGTTTCTGGTACCGTTGGTGTTACTTCCGGTACTGGTGTCGTTTCTGGTGTCGTTGGTACTGGTGTAGCTGGTACTAATGGTGTCAATGGTTCTGTTGTCTCTGGTGTTTCAACTTCATTTTTAATAAGCTCCCATTGTGCATATAATACATTTGATTCCTTCACAACAAATGTTGTTTCTGGATCGTAGCTTTGACCACTACCATCTTGCATTGTATTCCAACCTACAAATTTATATGCCTCATATTCATACATATTATTCATAACTGTTACTTGGTCATTTTCTTGATACTTTGAACCATCTAATGTATCTTGTTCATCTCCAGGTATATTCGACTTATATACTACTGTATAATTTTCTAATATTTTGACAATATTTTCATTTGATTTTGCTGAAAGTTCTCGTGTAGACAATCCTATTATCCCTTGATTCACAATCGTATTACCTTCAACTTCATTTAACTCTGATGCTTCTGAAAATAAAGCAATACTTTGTTCTAACCTTACATCACTTTCATCATAAACCCCAACCATAAATGTTGATTGAACTGGTACTTGATTTGATAGTTCAGAAATTGAAAATTCTATTTGGTTTTCTGCTTCATTGAACACAACTCCTTCTGTTTGAGTAGACAAATAATGTGTTTTATCTGGAATAGCACAAGAAATCTTCAAATCTTTCCCAACAATATCTCCTGTATTCACTGCTGTAAGCGTGTATTGAATTCGATCTCTAGGATACACATACTCTACATCTGAACTTAAGGACAAGTCAATTTTCGAGCTGACTAGCTGAAGCTCAGGTGTTGTTCGTAAGTTAA
>CAYJKD010000039.1:6142-15523 GCA_964370595.1 uncultured Lachnospiraceae bacterium | reverse complement strand
CGAGTGCTGGTGGTCTGGGATTTAGAGGTTCAAGGAAATCTACTCCATACGCAGCCCAAATGGCTGCTGAAACTGCAGCAAAGGCAGCTTTAGTACACGGTTTAAAAACCGTCGACGTTATGGTGAAAGGTCCAGGTTCAGGTCGTGAAGCAGCAATCCGTGCGCTATCAGCATGCGGAATTGAAGTAACTAGTATTAAAGATGTGACACCAGTTCCACATAACGGATGTCGCCCACCAAAACGTAGAAGAGTCTGATAGGAGGTACTAATAGTGGCAGTTGATAGAGTTCCTGTTCTTAAAAGATGTAGATCTCTTGGGTTAGATCCAATCTATTTAGGAATTGATAAAAAATCAAACAGAGAATCAAAAAGAGCTAACAAAAAGATGAGTGAGTATGGTCTTCAGTTACGTGAGAAGCAAAAAGCGAAATTCATCTATGGTGTGTTAGAAAAACCATTTAGAAATTACTTTGCTAAAGCATCTAAAATGGATGGTATGGCAGGTGAAAACTTATTGATCCTTTTGGAAAGAAGACTAGATAACGTTGTATTCCGTATGGGATTTGGACGTACTAGAAGAGAAACCAGACAGATCGTAGATCATAAGCACGTTTTAGTTAACGGAAGATGTGTAAATATTCCATCTTACATCGTTAAGGCTGGTGATGTGGTTGAAATAAAAGAGAAGGTTAAAACTTCTCAAAGATATAAAGATGCTTTAGAAGTAACTGGCGGACGTTTAGTTCCAGCATGGATCGATGTAGACCAAGAAAATCTACGCGGTACCGTAAAAGAGTTACCATCTAGAGATGAAATTGATGTTCCAGTTAATGAAATGCTTATCGTCGAGTTATACTCTAAGTAAACCTAGGGTATAAAAACCCTCGATAGAGTAAAATAAAAGGAGGGGCTATTCGTGTTCGATTTCGAAAAACCAAACATTGAGATTGTTGAAATTTCAGATGATAAGAAATATGGAAAGTTTGTTGTAGAACCACTTGAAAGAGGCTATGGTACGACTTTGGGGAATTCTTTAAGAAGAATTATGCTATCGTCATTGCCAGGTGCAGCGGTTAGTCAAGTAAAGATCGACGGAGTGTTACATGAATTCAGTTCCATCGCCGGAGTTAAGGAAGATGTAGCTGAAATTATTATGAACATCAAAAGCTTATCTATTAAGAATAACAGCGATAGCAGTGAAGTGAAGACTGCCTACATCGATTTTGAAGGTGATGGTGTCATTACTGCTGCTGATATTCAAGCTGACCCTGATATTGAGATTATGAATCCTGAGCAAGTAATTGCTACAATAGGTGGAAGCTCAAATAGTAAATTCTATATGGAACTTACGATTACAAAAGGTCGCGGATATTCAAGCGCAGATAAAAATAAGAATGATGAGTTGCCAATCGGTGTAATTGCAATTGATTCAATCTATACCCCTGTTGAGCGTGTTAATATGACCGTTCAAAACACTCGTGTTGGGCAGGTAACAGATTATGATAAATTGACTTTAGATGTATTTACAAATGGTACATTAGCACCAGATGAGGCAGTAAGCCTAGCTGCTAAAGTTTTAAGTGAACACTTAAATTTATTTATTGACTTGTCAGAAAATGCAAAGACAGCGGAAATTATGGTAGAAAAGGAAGACAATGAAAAAGAAAAAGTTTTAGAGATGAATATCGATGAACTTGAATTGTCTGTACGTTCTTATAATTGCTTAAAGAGAGCTGGTATCAACACTGTTGAAGAACTTTGCAACAGAAGTCCTGAAGATATGATGAAAGTTCGTAATCTTGGACGTAAGTCTTTAGAAGAAGTTTTGGCGAAGTTGAAAGAATTAGGTCTTCAACTGAATCATCTAGAAGAATAATCAATGTGTGCTATTTCCGTAAATCCATTGGTGGGGAGTAGTACTAGTACATGGAAGGCAGCCATATAAGTCCAAAGTCGCATTGGCTGCTCTCCGATTATATGGAGGAAAATTATTATGGCAGGATATAGAAAATTAGGCAGAACATCAAGCCAAAGAAAAGCTTTGATTCGTAGCCAAGTTACAGCACTTATTTATCATGGAAAGATCAGAACTACAGAGACAAGAGCGAAAGAAATTCGTAAAGTTGCTGAAGGTCTAATCGCTATGGCTGTAAAAGAAAAAGATAACTTCGAGACAGTTACCGTTACTGCTAAAGTTGCTCGTAAAGACGAGAATGGTAAAAGAGTGAAAGAAGTTGTTAACAACAAAAAAGTAACTGTTTATGATGAAGTTCAAAAGGAAATCAAAAAAGATAAGCCTTCAAGACTACATGCTAGACGCCAAATGCTTAAGGTTCTTTATGATGTAACAGAAGTTCCAACAGCAGCAGCTGGTAAAAAGAGAAACACAAAATCAGTTGATCTTCCAGCAAAGTTATTTGATGAAGTAGCTCCAAAATACGAAACTCGTAACGGTGGTTACACTCGTATCGTAAAAATCGGTCAACGTAAAGGTGACGGAGCGATGGAAGTACTTCTTGAATTAGTATAATAATTATATGTAAAGGGTGAAATGGGTAACCATTTCATCTTTTTTTTTAGTAAGATTCAGTAAGAATTTTGTAAGTTGCCTTTTATTAGCCACAATATTATAATAAGTTTATAAGCGTAGATATAAATTTTCAAAAAAATCAAGAAAAGAGGGATGTTATGATAAGGTTATCTAATTATGGTAAAATACTATTCTCAACAGTGTTAATTACCTTGAGTGCTAGTTCTATTGCATATGCAGGTGTTATTTCTAGTGTCTTAATTCGTGTTGACAATAGAGCCAATCCGGGGGAGGAGCTACCAGATGTTACAATCAGTACTACAGATGATGCAGATGCGGATGAAGGGGAAGTTGTGGTAGCTGCTGGCTATGAACATTATTCGATCTATGAATGGGAATGGAGTACCTCTACCACAAGGGAGATGACAATTGGTTATGAGCCAATACTTATTGTACATTTAGAGCCAGCTGAAAGCGATAGATATTTTAGTGGCTCATATAAATCCAGTAATGTTTCAATTCGAGGTGGTGAGTATGTAAGTGCTTATCGTAGAAGCGATGATCACTTGGAAGTGAAACTTCGATTGGACCCTATTGAAGGCACATTTTATCCTCCTGAGTATGTAGAGTGGGGAAATCATTTGGGACGTGCAGAATGGGAAGCTCCAGATGAAAATGGAAGTGGAAAATATGAAGTGTCATTGAGACGAGGAGGCAGTACGGTTTACACAACCACAACTACCTCAACTCATTATGATTTACATCCTTATATGACTCGAACTGGAGATTATACATTCCGTGTGCGTACAATAGGAGAGAGCAGTGCAGAAATAGAATATGGGACAAAAAGTGAATGGATCGAATCTTCTGAAACATATGTATCAGAAGAAGAGACAGGAAGTGGACATCCTTCAAGCTCTGAATCTACGGTTTTTCCAGGGAATTCAGGACCAAGTGGCGTTGGTAATGTTGCAGTAGGTTGGCAGCTTTATAATGGTTATTGGTACTATATCTATCCAAATGGAACATCATATTCCAATGGATGGTTAGATGTAGCTGGAAAATGGTATTATTTTAATAGCGAAGGGAAAATGCAAACAGGATGGCAGCTAATCAATAATAATATGTACTACTTAAATACAAGTGGAGATATGTATCTAGGTTGGATTTATATTGGAAACAGATGGTATTATTTAAATCCAAATCAAGGAGAAAATTTTGGAGTCTTACTTAAGAATACAGCACTGACAATAGGAGATAAATGGTATTATTTATCAGCAGATGGTACTATGGTAGAAGGTTGGTATGAGGTGAATGGCAATTGGCATTATTTCTATCCAGGAGATGGTCATATGGCTGTTAATACTACGATAAATGGATTTGTAGTAGATGGAAGCGGTGTTTGGAGAAGATAAATAATTTAAGAAATAATTGAGCTTATAATATCTATAATTAGGTGTTATAGGCTCTTTTTCTTGACTAAGTTTCTATAATCCTTTAAAATGTTAAGACAGTGTGAGTGTTAAGAAGAAAGGGTTGCCATGGGAATAATTAAAGTATCAAAATTGATTTATGAATATATAAAGCATGATGAACAAGACCAAGTTACAGAAGTGTCTCGTGCGATAGATTCTTTAGATTTGGATATTAAACAAGGAGATTTTGTTGCTATACTTGGTCATAATGGATCAGGAAAATCTACATTTGCAAAGCAAATCAATGGAACATTAACTCCGACTTCAGGTGAAGTTATTGTATGTGAAATGAATACTTCAGATGAATCTAAAATTTGGGATATTCGAAAAACAGCTGGTATGGTATTTCAAAATCCTGATAATCAAATTATAGGGAACATTGTAGAAGAAGATGTGGGATTTGGCCCAGAAAATATCGGCATCCCAACAGAAGAAATTTGGAAACGCGTGGAGGAAAGCTTAGAAGCGGTTGGGATGGGGATGTACCGGTTGAAATCACCCAATAAACTTTCAGGTGGTCAAAAACAGCGAGTTGCAATTGCTGGAGTAATGGCAATGAGACCAAGATGTATCATTCTTGACGAACCAACTGCAATGCTAGATCCAAATGGAAGAAAAGATGTTATTAAAACAGTCCGTGAACTGAATGCAAGAGAGGGAATTACAGTTCTTTTAATCACACATTACATGGAAGAAGTAATCAATGCAGACCGAGTGATTGTAATGGAAAAGGGAAAAATTGAGCTAGATGGTACACCTAGAGAAATTTTTTCTAATGTGAATATATTAAAAAAATATAGATTAGATGTTCCACAAGTAACAGAGCTAGCGTATGAGTTGAAAAAAGAAGGAATTCCATTAAAAGATGGAATATTGAATATAGAAGAATTTATAGAAGAAATTTCTCCGTACTTAGGTATTCAAGAACTTCATGTCAAAGGGGGCAGTGAATAATGTCTATTAAAGTGGAAAACTTGAGTTATGTTTATGGAGCAGGTACCGCATTTGAACAACATGCATTGAAAAATGTTGATTTTGAAATAGCAGATGGAGAATTTGTTGGAATAATCGGTCATACGGGTTCAGGAAAATCTACTTTAATTCAACATCTAAACGGGTTGATTCGTGGAACGAGTGGTAAAATCTATTACAATGGAGAAGATATTTATAAACCATCTTATCAAATGAAACAACTGAGGGGGAAGGTTGGACTCGTATTTCAATATCCAGAGCATCAATTATTTGAAGTAGATGTATTTTCAGATGTGTGTTTTGGACCGAGAAATTTAAAATTAGATGAAGAAGAGATCAGTAGGAGAGCGAAGGAAGCGCTTGTTCAGGTTGGATTAGAAGAACGATTTTGGAAACAATCCCCTTTTGAGCTTTCAGGCGGGCAAAAAAGACGGGTTGCAATCGCAGGTGTGTTAGCTATGCATCCAGAAGTTTTGATTTTAGATGAACCGACAGCTGGGTTAGATCCAAAAGGTAGAGATGAAATATTAGATCAGATTAAACAATTACAAAAACAGAGAAATTTAACAATAATTCTAGTATCACATAGTATGGAAGATGTAGCTAGTTATGCGAAGCGACTTATGGTTATGAATAGAGGAGAATTAATATACGATGCCATCCCTATGGAGGTGTTTCGCCATCATAAACATTTGGAAGCAATAGGTTTGGCAGCACCACAAGTAACATATCTTTTGCATCGCATCAAAGAGCTAGGGGTGGATATTAATACAGATGTAACAACCCTTGAAGAGGCAAAGGAAGAATTGTTAGCTGCAATTCGGGCAAGAAAGAACGGAAAGGTAGAGAATAAGAGATGATAAGAGAAATTACCTTAGGACAATATTACCCTACAAACTCTATTTTACATCGTTTAGACCCACGCACGAAATTATTTGGAACTATGCTATTTATTGTAGCATTATTTTTAGCCAATAGTATAATTTCCTATATGATTGCTACAGTATTCCTGGGAGTTGCTATTAAGTGTTCCAGTGTACCATTAAATTTTATTTTAAAAGGATTAAAAACAATTGTAATTCTATTATTGCTCAGTGTAAGCTTGAATCTCTTCTTTACAAGTGGAACACCTGTATTTCAATGGCAGTTTATTACAATTACCGAAGAGGGAATTCGATTTTCCATCTTTATGGCAATTCGTTTGATATATTTAGTGATTGGATCATCGATTATGACATTGACAACGACACCGAATCAATTAACAGATGGATTAGAAAAAAGCTTGGGTTTTTTAAATTACATTAAAGTTCCAGTACACGAAATAGCCATGATGATGTCAATTGCTCTTAGATTTATTCCTATTCTAATTGAAGAAACAGATAAAATTATGAAAGCACAGATGGCAAGAGGGGCAGATTTCGAAAGTGGAAAGCTAATGGAAAAAGCAAAAAGCATGGTTCCTCTTCTTGTTCCTTTGTTTATTTCTGCTTTTCGTAGAGCTTCTGATCTAGCAATGGCAATGGAGGCTAGGTGTTATCAAGGTGGAGCAGGACGAACGAAAATGAAGCCATTAAAATATCATAAACGAGATGGAGTAGTATATGGGGTTTACTTCATATTTGCAGTTACCATTATTTTGTCTCGTAGTTAATGTGGTGGGAATATGAGAAGAATAAAATTAGAAATTGCATACGATGGAAGTGACTATCAAGGCTGGCAACTACAAAAAGATAAACCTACAATAGAAGGAGCGTTGAATCAAGCGCTATTAGAATTAACTGGAGATGTAATACATGTCATAGGAGCAAGTAGAACTGATTCTGGTGTGCATGCCAGGGGAAATGTTGCAGTATTTGATACAAACCATAAAATGCCAGGGGATAAATTCTGCTATGCATTAAATCAAAGATTACCAAGTGCAATTCGTGTGCAAAAGTCAGTAGAAGTAGATATAGCGTGGCATCCTAGAAAGTGTAATTGCATAAAGACCTATCGATATCAGATACAAAATAGAAGGATTGAATTTCCAGAATATCGGTTTTATAGTTATTTTTGTTACTTGCCATTAGAGATAGAGTGGATGAAAGAAGCTGCGTCTGAGCTAATTGGAGAGTATGATTTTAAAAGCTTTTGTACAGCACAAGCTCATGTGGAAGATACAGTACGAACCATACATGATATCAAGGTAGAGAAGGAAAATGACATTATTACTATAGAAGTAACAGGAGATGGATTTCTTTACAATATGGTTCGGATTATTGCAGGAACATTGATTCAAGTAGGTGCTGGCCAATTTAAGCCTCCGCAAATAAAAAATATGTTACGAACAAGGGACCGTGTTGTAGCAGGAAAAACTGCGCCAGCACATGGCCTAACCCTAATGGGAATCAACTATGACCTAGAAGAGCAGAATATAATTAACAGTAAAACACCTTTTTGGAATTACATCTTTTTTCAAATGAAAAATGCAAGGGATGAAGAGCAAGTTTCTTGTTTGATTATTGAACAATGCGAGCAAGAATTATTTGAATCTATATTAAAGAGAAATAAGAAACGAACACAGCATTTAAACATAAATAAGATGTGTCTAATTGATAAATCAAACAATATTAGTGAATTTATAATTGAGAATTATCAATTGGTAAAAATGAATATAAATGATAAAGAAATAATAGAAAAAAATTTACTGAAAAATGAGAAAAACCTAATTAATAAAAGGGAAAACCTATTGACAGAAAATGGATTGTATAATATAATGTATTACTGTGACGTTAGGTAGATATGCTAAATCCAATGCCCCGGAATTAGTATTTTACAATAAATGTTCTTACAATGCAAAATGAAGAATTAGGTATAATATAGGAGGTAAATCCATGAAAAGTTTTATGGCAAGTCCATCGACAATTGAAAAAAAATGGTATGTAGTAGACGCTACCGGATATACATTAGGACGTTTGGCTTCAGAAGTAGCTAGCGTATTAAGAGGAAAGAAAAAACCAATTTATACACCACATATCGACTGTGGAGATTATGTTATCGTAGTTAACGCTGACAAAATCAAAATTACAGGAAAAAAATTAGATCAAAAAATCTATTATCATCACTCAGATTACGTAGGTGGAATGAAAGAAACTACTTTACGTGAAATGTTAGCAAAGAAACCTGAGAAGGTTATGGAATTAGCTGTGAAAGGTATGCTTCCAAAAGGACCTCTTGGAAGAAGTATGATCAAGAAACTTCATGTGTATGCTGGACCAAATCATGATCAAGCAGCTCAAAAACCAGAAGTTTTAGAAATCAAATTTTAATTAGGTGCTGAAAGGAGGAAGTTATCATGGCAGATAAATTTTATGGAACAGGTAGAAGAAAAAAATCAATCGCAAGAGTATATTTAGTACCAGGTACAGGTAAGGTAACAATCAATAAGAGAGATATCGACCAATACCTAGGTCTTGAAACATTAAAAGTTGTTGTACGTCAACCATTAGTTGCTACAGAAACAACAGATAAATTTGACGTTTTAGTTAACGTACACGGTGGAGGATTCACAGGACAAGCTGGTGCAATCAGACACGGTATCGCTAGAGCATTACTTCAAGTAGATGGTGAGTTTAGACCAATTCTTAAGAAAGCTGGATATCTAACAAGAGATCCACGTATGAAAGAGCGTAAAAAATATGGACTTAAAGCAGCTCGTAGAGCACCTCAGTTCAGTAAGAGATAATTTCTCATATATAAGAAAAAGCCTCATAGGAGTGATTCCTACGAGGCTTTTTTTGTGATTTAAAATATACTTTCTGTATCTCTGAGTTTTCGATAATTTCTAGGTGAAATTTTGCTGTATTTTTTAAATTGTTTAGAAAATCCTGAGTAATCTTGAAAACCAACAGAGTATGCAATATCTGTCAAAGAAAGCTTAGTGAAGCGTAGTTGTTCACATGCCTTTTCAATTCGATATTTTAATAAATATTCTTGAGGAGACATTTGAATGTGTTGCATAAATAATTTATAAAGATAGGTTCGGTCTATATTATAAGCTTTGGCAATGTCATTAATACTGATTTGTTGGTTATAGTGTTCATGAATATAACTTAAACTTGCATCGAATAGTGGAGAACTTTCTTGTGAACTTTGCCCAGAAGGTTCTATAATAGAAAACAGAGATTGCATGCAGGATTCTAAGGAGGTATTACGATAGAGCGCATATTCTTGCAGTTCTTTTAATAAGATATTTATTGAGGTAGTATTATCATTACAGTGGAAGATAGGGTACTTACGGGATAAATTTGCTGATTTTACTAACTTTCGCATATATTCTCCAGAGATAGCAATCCAAAAATATTCCCAAATGGTTGCATCTTCTGTTTGAAATTGTGGAGATTCTCCTGGAAATATAATAAATC
>CAYJKD010000039.1:5756-6132 GCA_964370595.1 uncultured Lachnospiraceae bacterium | reverse complement strand
CCCTGTCCTTGTTTTAAGAAATATTCATTGGTGTTAAGCTGAAAAACGCCTTCTCCACTTAGAATGTAGTGTATACGATAATAGTCTCTTTGAAACATTCTTACTTTTCTTACGTTTTCCCAGCCATAGCCTAGAAGTTTTAGATTTTCCATATGAAACTCCTTTATAAAGTGATGTAATTATTGTGCTTGATTATGGGGAAAATGTCAATATATACAAATGAGATTTTGTAGGAATAATTTTGAATTAGAAGATTTTAATGAGCTATCATATTTAATTACTACAAGGAATATTGAGTTCGGTAAATAGAATAGCAAAGACATATTAATGGAATAAGAAGTGGAGATTCAACAAGATTGTCCATATCTACAACAAA
>CAYJKD010000039.1:3575-5746 GCA_964370595.1 uncultured Lachnospiraceae bacterium | reverse complement strand
CTAGAATTTTAACAGCGTATGGTGGAACGATTATTAGAAATATTGAAATAATTGCTAATGGTTTACCTAAAACCACTCGTTGATATTGTGCAAAATAGACGCAAAATGTAAAAGTAATGTAAAGTATATGTTAAACATGACAATTTAGGAAACATTTAACCATGTTTTGTCTACAAAAAGTATTGCTAACGAAACCTTATATTTGTTAGAATAATTCTATTAGTTGAAACGTTATGACTTATGAAGGAGGTATTTATGAAAGAAAAGGGAGTGAAACAGACTGTTGCTACAGTCCAGTCTAAAAAAAAGGGCAAGCTAGGACTACACTGGTATATATTTCTACTACCAACATTATTGGGAGTTGGACTTTTCCTTGTGTATCCGATTATTGATTCCTTTCGGTTGAGTTTTTTCAAATCCAATGGAATGATTGAAACGTTTCGTGGATTACAGAATTATCAAATTGTTTTAAGTGATGATTTGTTTTGGAGAAGTGTATGGAATACGATGTATCTATCATTTTTTAATGTAGGACTTGTAATTCCAATTTCATTTATTCTTGCCTGTTTGATCAATGAGATGGTAGTTGGTAAGAATATAATCAAAAGCATATACTTTATCTCTTATATTACACCAGGAATTGCGGCGAGTACCATATTTTTAACAGTTTTCCATCCAGAGGGAATTATGAATATGCTACTTGCATGGACTGGAATTGGAGATTTAGCATGGTTAGCAAGTCCGTTTACAGCTCAGTGGGCAGTAATTATTTACGGAATTTGGAAGGGGCTTGGATTTAATATGATTATCTTCCTTGCAAACCTTCAGTCAATTTCTCGTTCTTTATATGAGGCAGCAGCGATTGATGGAGCAAATCCAATTCAAAGATGGCGATATATTACCATACCTCAAATGAGAGGAAGTATTGCATTCTTGATTATTATGGGATGGATTGGCGGAATGCAACGATTTAGTGATGTATTCATCTTCGGTGGTTCAGCAGGTAGCCCAGAGCGTTCCTTATTTACCATGGTATCTTATATTTACGATAGAGGATTTGGAAGTTTTGAATTCGGTGTTGCTTCGGCAGCAGCCTATGTTATGTTTGCGATTATTATGGTATTTACCGTAATCAATCGAAAAGTTACAAAGTTTGGGGAGGATATTAACGCATGAGTGGAAAAATGTCAGCAATCGAACGTAAAAGAAAAATCACACAATGGGCATTGTTCATTGGTCTACTAATAGCGGGTATCCTATTCTTGCTACCTATGATATGGATGGTAATTGTTACCTTTGAAAGAGAAGCCAATTTAGCTGCACCAGTACCACCTAAGTTTTATGTGGAGAATTTCTCGTTTTTTAACCTAGAACTAGCGATGGAAGGTGGAAGACTATTAAGTGCTTATAAGAATTCAGGCATTATAGCAGTATTTGCAGTAATTATCCGTTCCATTGCTGCAATGCTTGGTGGATATGCTCTTAGCAAAGGAAAGTTTGCAGGAAAGAACTTTATTTCAATTCTTCTTATGGGAACCATGATGATTCCATTTGAAGTTCGTATGATTCCTATGTTTGAAATATTTATGAATAGTGGTTGGTATGATACCTTTATCCCAATTATCTTACCTTCTATAATAGATGCATTTGGTATCTTTATGGCAAAATCTTATTTTGACCAGCTACCAGACAGTTTGAGAGAATCTGCTTATATGGACGGCCTTGGAGAGCTTAGAACCTTTTTCCAAATCTACCTACCATTAGCAGGACCTGTATCCTCAACTATAGCAATTCTCGCATTTTTAGCAAGTTGGAATGATTTCTTATGGCCATTTATCATGTTAAGCTCACCAGAGAATCGAACCATTCCTCTATATATCGCATCTTACTCAGTGGAGAATGCATCAAGACTTATGGGAACTACCATGGCAGTAAGCTTTATGGCGATTGCTCCAGTGTTAGTTGTGTATTTATTTGCGCAAAGATACATTATTGAATCCGTAGCTAGTAGTGGTATGAAAGAGTAAATCTCTTTACATAGACATAGAAATAAAAAGAAATGGAGAAGAAGAAAATGAAAAAAATCACAGCATTACTTATGGCAACAACAATGGCAGCATTATCCTTATCTGCATGTGGACCAAATGCAACTCCAACAGCAGAAACAACAG
>CAYJKD010000039.1:0-3475 GCA_964370595.1 uncultured Lachnospiraceae bacterium | reverse complement strand
GGTGGAACGTTCAGTGGAACCCTTCGTGTACAGCTAATCGGTGATTACACCATGGATGACACAACAGATCCACTAACAGGAAAAACTAGAGTTGGTTTACACCATATTAAAGCAGATTTTGAATCCAAATATCCAGGAACAACCCTTGAATTTGTTACTATGGGATGGGATGACTATGTAAAGAAAACACAAACCATGATTATGGCAAATGAGTCAGATGTATATCTTGTACCAGGGATTGCACTAATGGCAGGTATGGATGTATTAGAACCATTGCAACCATATATTGATGGAGATTCAGAGTTTAGTTTAGATATTTATTTAGATGGCCAAGTTGAAGGATGGAAGGTTCAAAGTCCTAATGATACAGAGCCTCAAATCTATTCTTTACCACTTAACTCAGATGGACGTTCTACAGGTTATGATAAAGAGATTTTTGACCAATGGGGTGTGGAATACCTAAGCCCACAACCTACTTTAGAAGAGATTATGGAAAAAGCAGCAATGATGACAGGAACCAACCCTGTAACAGGAGAGGAAAACTATGGTATCGGCTGGAAGGGAGCAGACTCTGGAGATTTATTTGTTAACATCGCAGAAGGACATGGTGGTACTTGGGGAGAGGGAAACTTATTCAACGAATTGACTTATAATTTTAATACAGAGCCATTTGTGCAAGCAGCTCAATATATGAAAGATTTACTTCCATATGCTCCAGAGGGAGTTGTGGCAGGTGCAGCAGAGGAAGCTTGGGGGAAAGAGAGTAATAATATAGCAATTTACTTAAGAAGCGGCCCATTAACAAGAAATTTAGTGCAACTTGGAATCAAAGATCAATACGGATTTGCAGAGCCATTCTATAATGCAGAAACAGGCATGGGCGGAATGTTTGCAGGTGGAAACTTTGCAATCGGTAAGACAAGTGCTCAAAAAGAATTAGCTTGGGAATTCTTAAAGTATAGTGCAACGGATGCATGGCAAGAGTATGGATTAGAAAACTGGAACTTACTTCCAGCAGTAAAATCAGGTATGGAATATGATATGATTAAAGAGCATGCAGATCAATACACACCATTATTCAATGCCATCCAAAAAGCATGGACCCCACGTTATGTGTATCGTGCAGCAGCTCCAAGAGGATATGTAAGCAGTGCGGTTGAAGTGTTTATGAATGATTCTGATACGATAGAGAATGTATTGAATACATTACAAGCAGATTGTGAGCAATGGAGTAGTGAGCAATAAATTAAATCAATGTTAGATTGACAAAGTGAGAGGCAAATATGCGTGAAAAGATTCACGATATTGTCTCTCGCTTTTTCTGTATAGAATGCATAGAAGAAGGAGAATTTTATGGAATCATTAAAACTACATTATAATCAGCCAGCTTCACAGTGGATTGAGTCTCTACCAATGGGGAATGGAAGAATTGGTGCCATGGTGTTCGGTGGAATTGAAGAAGAGAAACTGTGCCTCAATGAAGATACTTTATGGTCTGGGTATCCTAAAAATTTAAACGAAGAGGGACGATATCCATTTGTAAAAGAAGCAAAGCAGCTAGCAAAACAATATCGCTACAAAGAAGTACAGGAATTGATTGAAGCAGAGATAACAGGAGAATATATGGAAGCCTATATGCCATTTGGCAATTTGACCATCAAGATGGATCATAAAGAGGCAGAAAATTACTACCGTGAATTAGATTTGAACACAGCGGTGCATACCGTAACCTATAAAGCAAATGGAACTAATTATAAGCGCCAAATGTTTCTGTCAGAACCGAAACAAGCCATTGTAATGCGAATGGAAGCCGATGAAAAAGAGGCTGTTACTTGTGAGATCGGATTTGAGAGTTTGCTACGATATGAAGTGAATTCCATAGGGGCGGATTTAGAAGTGAAAACCCTTTGTCCTTCCCATGCAGAGCCTGTATATCTTGATGTAGATCAATATATCTTTTATGAAGAGGAAAAAGAAAAGACAGGAATCCGAGCATATGGGCGAATTCATGTTGAGCAAGAAGGCGGAAGTGTTATCAGTGAGGATGGAAAGATTATAGTTAAGGGTGCAGATGCAATTAACGTATTCATGACAATAAGAAGCAATTTTGCAGGTTATGATAAACACCCTGAGCTAACAGGAAAACCATATATAGAGCCATGTATGAATGATATGGAGGCTGTTTCTAAGGAAATATTTCAGGTGCTCATGGAGGAGCATGTGAAGGATTATCAAACCTATTATAAGCGAGTGGACTTTCATTTAGGAAAAGATGAAAAAGCTCATATCCCTATGGATGAGAGGCTAAAAGCATTTAAAGATACCAAAGAGGATGTTTACCTTCCTGTATACTTGTTCCACTACGGTCGATATCTTACTTTGGCATCTTCTAGGGTGGGAACCCAGGTTACCAATTTGCAAGGAATATGGAACGACAGTCTGACACCTCCATGGAGCAGTAACTGTACTATCAACATCAATACAGAGATGAACTACTGGCCAGTATTTATGTGTAACTTAGGTGAGATGAACCAACCACTAATCCAATTGATTAAGGATATTTCAGTTGCTGGAAAAGAAACAGCGCAGAAGTACTATAATGCTAGGGGATTTGTTTCCCACCACAATATGGATATTTGGAGACGTACACATCCTGTAGGGAGAAGAAGAAAAGGAACAGCAACCCATGGATTTTGGCCCATGTCATCGGGATGGCTTTGTGAACACCTTTTTGAGCAGTATGAGTACACGTTGGATAAAAAATTCTTAGAAACTACAGCATTTCCAATTATGAAAGAAGCTGCACGTTTCTACCTAGATATGATGGAACAAGATGAGAATGGATATTATGCAATGATTCCATCTACTTCTCCAGAAAATTATTTTATTCATAATGGGGAACGAAATTCGGTTTCTAAGACCACCACGATGACCATGGCAATTATAAAAGAATTGTTTATCAATTGTATCAAGGCTAGTGAGATCCTTGGAAAAGAAGAGGCGTTTCTAGACGAGATAAAAACCATACTTCCGAATCTATTCCCATTTCAGATCGGTAGTGATGGTAGGTTGTTAGAATGGAGTGAGGAGATGGAAGAGTCAGATATCCTTCACCGCCATGTGTCCCATCTCTATCCGCTACACCCTGCTCGTCTAATTACTCCAGATAAAACTCCTGAGTTAGCACAGGCATGTAAAAAGGTATTAGAGGTAAAGGGGCTAACAGGTACTGGATGGAGTCTTAGCTGGAAGGTAAATCACTGGGCGAGGCTTTATGACGGAGAAAATGCCCTAGAGCTAATTAAGCAACAATTGAATCTAGTATATGTGACTTCTTTGGCAGAACGCCATATAGGGGGAGGAAGCTATCCAAACCTGCTAGATGCACATCCACCATTCCAAATTGATGGGAATTTTGGAATTACATCAGCAATTACAGAGATGTTGATGCAAAGCTATGAAGATAAAATTTTAA
>CAYJKD010000038.1:0-15549 GCA_964370595.1 uncultured Lachnospiraceae bacterium | reverse complement strand
ACCACATATCATTAAAAAACAGTTGGATGAGTATGTAATTGGACAGGATAAAGCAAAAAAGGTAATATCTGTAGCAGTTTATAACCATTATAAGCGAATGTATGCACAACAAAATATTAATCCGGAATTATTGGAAGACGTAGCTATTGAAAAATCAAATATTCTTATGGTTGGTCCTACAGGAAGTGGAAAAACATATCTTGTAAAAACATTAGCTAAATTATTAAATGTTCCATTAGCTATTGCGGATGCAACTTCGTTAACAGAAGCGGGATATATTGGAGATGATATCGAAAGTGTAATTTCAAAATTGCTTGCAGCAGCAGATAATGATGTAGAACGTGCAGAACATGGAATTATTTTTATCGATGAGATTGATAAAATTGCAAAGAAAAAGCAGAGTAATAGTCGTGATGTCAGCGGGGAATCCGTACAACAAGAATTACTTAAGCTATTAGAAGGAAGTAAAGTTGAGGTTCCAGTAGGATCCAATCAAAAAAATGCACTTACTCCAATGGCAACAGTTAATACGGATCATATTTTATTTATCTGTGGGGGTGCATTTCCTGACTTAGAAAAAATAATTAAAGAGCGCCTACAAAAGAAGTCTTCTATGGGATTTGGTGCTGAACTGAAAGATAAGTATGAAGATGCTCCGAACATTTTATGTGAGGTTAAAAATGAAGATCTTCGTAAATTTGGAATGATACCAGAATTCTTAGGGCGATTACCTGCAGTGGTAACATTAGAAAAATTAACAGCAGAACTTCTTGTAGATATTTTAAAGCGACCTAAAAATGCAATTCTAAAGCAATATATCAAACTACTAGAGATGGATGAAGTGAAACTAGTATTTGAGGATGAAGCGTTAGAGTGGATTGCAAAAGAGGCATTAGAGCGAGAAACAGGCGCACGTGCACTTCGTGCAATCTTAGAAGAGTATATGTTAGATATCATGTATGAAATCCCAAAAGACCCAAATATTGGTTCCGTTGTAATTACAAATTCATATTTAGAGAAAAAAGGTGGTCCAACTATTGAAATGAGACACTAATCCATAGAAGTTGATATGATACAATCTTTTCAACGGGTTATGGGTATTACGAATTTTAAGAGTTACTATATCATGAAAAGGAGTAGAGCAATCTCTATGAATTACTTAAAATTAATTGCGATATTAACAGGAATTGATCTTTATATCAAAGAAGTAATTGAGCGAGTTGAAGTGAAAGAATTTCCCAAAGAATTGCCACATACCAAAGGATTGATACAATTGCATAAAAATCATAACGATGGATTACCATTTGGTTTTATGAAAGAACAAAAAAATCTGATTTTATTAGCTCCACTTATGGTAATATCAGCTCTGATTGGTGTTTTTTCATACATAATGAGAACACCAGGGAATGCATTAGAAAAAATTGGATACTCTTTTGCTATTGGGGGAGGGTTAAGCAATTTATACGATCGATTCACAAGAAAGTACGTGGTTGATTATTTTAGCATCCAAGTATCATTTTTGAAAAAAGTAGTGTTTAACTTAGGAGATATTTTTGTATTTATTGGTATGATCATCATACTAACAGCAGATGTGGTAAAGGAATCTAAAAACAAATCTAGTTGACAGATTCTAACCAACATTGTACAATTTATGAAAGCAGAGCCTAGCATAAAATTGTAAAAGTAAGGAGTGACATGCTTGCATGGCAAACCTTACTTTTACAATTTTATATTTGGCGAAGCCAAATAGCGAGGAAATCGAAGATTTCAGAGCGAGGCTCTGGAGATAGAGCTGGAGCACTGGAGATTTCAGAGCGAGGAGCTGGAGCACTGGAGATTTCAGAGCGAGGCTCTGGAGACTTTATAGCGAGGAAATCGAAGATTTCGCGAAACTAACTAAATAATTAAAACAAAGGAGAAGGAAATTAATTTATGGACGCAGGAGACAGTACGGGCATACAGGCGATGACACTGGTAATATTACTTGTTTTGTCAGCATTTTTCTCATCAGCAGAAACGGCTTTGACAACAGTAAACAAGATGCGCATTCGAACATTAGCAGAAGGAGGTAATCGAAAAGCGATTACAGTAACTAAGATTATTGAAAATCCATCTAAAATGTTAAGTGCAATTCTAGTAGGTAATAATATCGTGAATCTATCTGCATCAGCATTAGCAACTACATTGACCTTAGAAGTGTTTGGAAGTCAGTTAGTGGGGGTTGCGACTGGTGTTTTGACCATGTTAATCTTAGTTTTTGGTGAGATTACACCAAAGACACTTGCAACAATTTATTCAGAAAAGATATCCTTGGCATATTCAGGAATTATCTATTTTCTGATGAATATTTTGACCCCAATCATATTTGTAGTGAATAAACTTTCATTACTGTTTTTGCTACTAATGAGAATTGATCCGAAGAAGAAACAGGATTCTATGACAGAAGATGAACTTCGAACAATTGTTGAAGTGAGTCATGAGGAAGGTGTTATTGAATCAGAAGAGAAAAAAATGATCAATAATGTATTCGATTTTGGTGATGTTCTTGCAAAAGATATTATGATACCAAGAATTGATATGATTATGGTAGATGTAAATGTGACTTATGAAGAACTAATTGAAGTTTATCGTGAGGAGAAATTTACAAGAATTCCTGTGTATGAAGAATCAGCAGATAATGTAATTGGAATTATCAATATGAAGGATTTGCTTTTGATTGATAAAGGTCAAGAATTTTCCGTAAGAAATTTACTTCGTGAACCATTATTTACCTTCGAGTTCAAGAAAACCACAGAACTTATGGTAGAAATGCGACAAACTTTTAACAATATTGTGATTGTACTAGATGAATACGGTGCTCCGGCAGGATTGATAACATTAGAAGATATGTTAGAGGAAATCGTTGGTGAGATTCGTGATGAGTATGATGAAGATGAAGAAGATGAGGTAAAACAAGTTGCTCCAGGTGAATATATTATAGAGGGTGCACTTAAACTTGATGATTTGAATGAAATTTTAGAATTGAATTTAGAGTCAGATGGTTATGACTCTATTGGTGGATTGATTATTGAGCGATTAGAACACTTGCCAGAACAAGGAGAAGAGGTTGTTTACGAAAATGTAAGGCTTGTAGTAGAAAATACAGAGAAAAACCGAATCGATAAGGTAAGAGTTTTTATTCAGGATCAAAATGATGAAGAATTAAAAGATAAAACCGAATTAACAGAATAAAAAGTGATAGACAATCCGTTAGATTGTTTCAATAGAAGGGTAAGTATAAAACAGTTATAGGTTTTATACTTACTTTTTGTTTGGGTATAGGAATTATTATATTTAGGCTATAAAACCCACAAGCTTAGAAGCTTACTTTATTACTAAAATTTTATAAAAAAGGCAGTTATAATTTGAAATTCACTTAATATTATTGTATAATAAAGATGAAAATAGAATGTTACGATTGCTGACATCAAGAAAGTTGTAAGATAGGTTGCTACAACACTAATTCTGAAGTGGAAGGTTTCGTTTGTTAAGATTAGCATGGTTTTTATGGTTGAAAAACATAAGAACAAATGCTTTGTTTTAGTGGGCGCCTTTCATAGGCGTCTTTTTTGTTGTTGCAAACGAGTATCTTAGAAGGGAGATGAAAGTAGATGAATCATAGAGTTGCCATTATTGGAATCATAGTCGAAAAAAAAGAATCCATTGAAAAGATGAATCGCGTACTACACACATATGGATCTTATATAATTGGGAGAATGGGGATACCTTATAAAGAACGAGATATCAATGTGATTAGTGTTGTGGTAGATGCATCCGAAGATATTATAAGTGCACTATCAGGAAAATTAGGGGCAATTCAGGGAATTAGTGCAAAAGCAGTATATTCTAAACAGGCATATCCCCCTATAGAATAGAAAAGAGGAAATTAATGGAAGTAAACGAATTAATAAACAAGTTGGCTCAAGATTGTAAATTAGAAAAAGAGCAGTGGAGATATCTTCTTAAAAACAAAGACCAAATTGACCGAGAAGTGCTATATGCAACAGCAATTCAAAAACGAGTTCAATCCTATGGTTATGAAATATATCTAAGGGGGTTGATAGAGATTAGCAATTATTGTAAAAAAGATTGCTATTACTGTGGAATTCGAAAAAGCAATTTAGAAGCGAAGAGATATCGACTTACAGTAGAGCAAATTTTAGACTGTTGTAAGCGAGGTTATGAACTTGGACTTCGAACATTTGTTATGCAAGGCGGTGAAGATGGATGGTTTCAAGATGAAGTGCTTTGTGATCTTGTTAGGGAGATCAAAGCTCGATATCCAGAATGTGCAATTACGCTATCATTAGGAGAACGAAGTGAAGAAAGTTATCAAACCCTATTTGATGCAGGAGCAGATCGATATCTACTACGACACGAAACAGCAGATGCCTGTCATTATGGAAAATTGCATCCCTCAAAACTGACATTAGAAGAACGAAAAGCATGTTTGAAAAATCTGAAAAAAATAGGATTTCAAGTAGGGTGTGGATTTATGGTAGGATCCCCAGAACAAACGGAAGATACTTTGGTGGAAGACTTTATGTTTTTACAAGAATTTCAACCACATATGGTAGGGATTGGTCCATTTATACCTCACAAACAAACCCCATTTGCGAAAGAAAATGCAGGAAATGTTGAAGATACCTTACTTTACCTAAGTTTGACTCGATTATTATTACCAAAGGTGTTATTACCTGCAACCACAGCGCTTCGAACGGTAGATGGAGGCGGATTTGAATTAGGAATGAAAGCAGGAGCCAATGTAATTATGCCAAATCTAACCCCAGAAGAAGAAAGAGGACATTATTTGTTATACAATAACAAGAATGGAACTTCAGTAGAGGATATTCAAAACATAGCAACTCGAATGAAAGAAATAGGATTTCATATTTCTAAAGTAAGAGGGGATCATGTTACTTATCATAAGATATAAATAATAAATGCTGACAGGGAAGGGATAAAGCCACTGACCTGAGAGAGGAGATTCTATGAATCAAAATAAAACAAAAGCCATATATGATATGGGTTCGCCAAATGCAGAGGAGTTTATCAACCACGAAGAAATTCTTCGCACATTAGAAGTTGTGGAAAAAAACAAAAATGATCGTAAGCGATTAGAAGAAATTTTAGAAAAGGCAAAAGAGAAAAAAGGACTTACACATGAAGAAGCACTTATGTTGTTGGATTGTGATATAGAAGAGATTAACCAGCAGATCTATCAGTTAGCACAAGAGATTAAGCAAGGTTTCTATGGAAATAGAATTGTATTATTTGCGCCATTATACCTATCAAACTATTGTATCAATGGATGTGTATACTGCCCATATCATGCGAAAAATAAAACAATTACTAGAAAGAAATTAACACAAGAAGAAATTGCCCAAGAAGTGATTGCCCTTCAAGATATGGGGCATAAACGACTGGCGCTTGAGGTAGGAGAACATCCCGTTGAAGCACCAATCGAATATATACTAGAAAGTATCAAAACGATTTATGATATCAAACATAAAAACGGAGCTATTCGAAGAGTAAATGTAAATATTGCCGCTACTACAGTAGAGAATTATAAAAAATTAAAGGATGCGGAGATTGGAACCTACATCTTATTTCAGGAAACTTATCACAAGGAAAGCTATCAACAATTACATCCAACAGGACCTAAAAGCGATTACCACTATCATACAGAGGCAATGGACCGAGCAATGGAAGCTGGAATTGATGATGTCGGACTAGGGGTATTGTTTGGGTTAGAGAGATATCGTTATGAATTAGTTGGCCTGATGATGCATGCAGAACATCTAGAAAAGAGATTTGGAGTGGGGCCACATACTATTAGTGTACCAAGAATTTGTCCTGCTGATGATGTGAATCCAGAAGATTTCAATAATGGAATTAGTGATGAAATCTTTGCAAAACTAGTTGCAATTATACGGATATGCGTACCTTATACTGGAATTATTGTTTCGACACGGGAAAGTCAGGCCTGTCGTGAGAAAGTATTAAAGTTAGGTGTTTCACAAATAAGTGGAGGATCAAAAACTACAGTAGGAGGATATTCAGAGGAAGTAAAAGAAAATGAGAATTCGGCACAATTTGACCTTAGTGATCACAGAACTTTAGATGAAGTTGTGAAGTGGTTGATGGATCAAGATCATATTCCAAGTTTTTGTACCGCCTGTTATCGAGAAGGACGTACAGGAGATCGTTTTATGGCACTATGTAAAAGCAATCAGATTCTTAACTGTTGTCACCCAAACTCACTAATCACGCTAAAGGAATATAGTGAAGATTATGCAGGAGAAGAAACAAAAGCAATGGCAACAAAATTGATAGAGCGAGAGATAGAGCGCGTTCCAAATGAAAAAGTAAAAGGAATCGTAAAAGGACATTTGGAAAAAATTGCAGATGGAAAAAGAGATTTTCGATTATAGGGGGGATAAAAATGTCAATGAATCAAACGCCATCATCCAATCGTTTACATATTGGAATTTTTGGAAAAACAAATGCTGGTAAGTCGAGTTTGATCAACGCATTAACAGGTCAAGAACTAGCTATTGTATCAGAAGTGGCAGGAACGACAACCGATCCTGTAAAAAAAACAATGGAGTTATTGCCCTTAGGACCAGTGGTCATGATTGATACTGCAGGATTAGATGATCATGGGGAGTTAGGAAAACAACGAATTGAAAAAACCTTAGAAATTTTAGAACAAATCGATATTGGCATCCTTGTAACTGTTGCTGGAGAAGGATTAACAAAAGAAGAAGAAGAGATTTTAGAGAGTTTTTCCAAAAGAGGAATTTCCCATTTGAAGGTATATAATAAAGCAGAGCATGTAACAGAAGAAGAAAAAGGGAAATGTGATAAACGAACAGTTTATGTAAGTGCTGCAACAGGAGAAGGAATTTTTGAACTGAAAGAAAAGATAGGGTTACTTCGTCCAAAAGATGAAGTGCAATATCCTTTGATAGCAGATCTAGTGCATACCAACGATGTGGTTGTTTTAGTGATTCCAGTAGATGAATCTGCACCAAAAGGAAGATTGATTTTGCCACAACAACAGACGATTCGAGAGCTTTTAGATGCTGGAGCGATTCCTGTGGTCTGTAAGGATAGTGAATTAGTGGAGACGTTGGATAAACTAAAAGAATCTCCTAAATTAGTGGTTACTGATAGTCAAGCATTTGCATATGTATCTAAAGTTGTGCCATTAGATGTAAAACTCACTTCATTTTCTATTTTGTTTGGTAGACACAAAGGTTCTTTAAGGCAAGCAGTTGAGAGTTTAGAAGTTCTTTCTCAGTTAGAAGATGGAGACAAAATTTTGATTGCAGAAGGATGTACACACCATAGACAATGCAATGATATTGGTACTGTAAAACTTCCGAAGTGGTTAAATGAATTTACGCAAAAAGAATTTCAATATGAATTTAATTCGGGAAATACATTTGAAAAAGATCTTAGTGAATATAAACTAATTATTCATTGTGGTGGATGTATGATTACACCTAAAATGATGAGGTATCGACAAGAGCAAGAAAGAATCCAAAAAATTCCTATGACTAATTATGGGATTATTATTGCAAAAATGAAAGGAATTCTAGAACGAAGTATAGAAATTCTAGAAAGTAATTATTAGATAGACTCAAATTACTAAAATAAAAACTTGTAACAGCTAGATAATTATCGTAAAATAATAAGAAATTGGTGTATCGGTTTAGGTAAATACCTAGACCGTTACAAATTTTGTTTAATGAAAAGAGGATTTTATGAAAATTTTAGTTGCCCCAGACTCGTTTAAAGGGTCATTAAGTGCTATGGAGATTTGCAATATTGTTGAGAAAGCTGCTGTTGATGTATTTAAGCAAGTGAAAGTAGAAAAACTTCCAGTTGCAGATGGTGGAGAAGGAACAGTGGAAAGCTTACTAGACGCATTGAATGGTATATCTATTGAAATTTTAGCAAAAGATCCAATTGGTAGAGAGAGAATGGCTTCCTATGGGATTTTTAAAGATACCAATGCTATTATAGAGATGGCTGCAGCATCTGGACTTCCACTTGTATCAGGAAATGACCGAGATATTATGCGCTCGAATACATACGGAACAGGTCAATTGATATTAGATGCGATCCAAAGAGGTTGTGAAACCATTTATCTTGGGATTGGAGGAAGTGCAACAAATGATGGCGGAATTGGTTGTATGGCAGCGCTAGGTGTTAGATTTTTAGATGAATCAAAGACAGAATTAGAGCCATTACCGATTAATTTTGAAAAAATAGCTTATGTGGATGCAACTAATATGATTCCTGAAGTTGCAAATGTAAAATTTGTGATTATGTGCGATGTAAAAAATCCATTATTAGGAGAAAACGGTGCGACCAATATCTATGGTAGACAAAAAGGAGCAAGCGATCAGCAGATGATACTTCTTGAAAAAGGTCTAACAAATTATATTAAAATTGTAGAAGAGACTTGTAAGAAACAAGTTGCAGAGATAGAAGGAGCAGGAGCAGCAGGTGGATTAGGTGCAGGACTTATGGCATTTACCGATGCATCAATGCGATCTGGTGTAGAGACTATTTTAGAGATTTTGGATTTTAATAATAAAGTGGATTGGGCTGAGTTAGTTGTGACAGGGGAAGGAAAGATGGATCATCAGTCCGCATGTGGTAAGGTGGCATTTGGCGTAGGTAGTGTATGCAAGTCAAAAGGTGTTCCATGTGCAGCAATTGTTGGTGGTATGGGAGAAGCAGCAGAAGTGATGTTTGAGCATGGAATCGATACCATTATGACTACAGTGAATGGAATTATGAGTATTGATCAGGCAATTAGCGAAGCAGAACAACTTTGTTATAGTGCAGCAGTACGCTTATTTAGAAGCATTGCGATTGGGAAACAATTACAATAAATTATAAATGGAGGAAGTAGGTATGATCAGTTTACAAGGGAAAACAGCATTTCATGGTATTGCGATTGGAAACATTGTGGAATTTGAGAAAAAGGATAAGAAAGTTCGAAGACTGCATTTGGATGAAAATCAAGTTGAAGCAGAAGTAATGCGATTTGAAGAAGCAAAAGAAGCTTCTATGACTGCATTAGATGTATTGTATGAAAAAGCAATCAAGCATGTAGGTGAAGCGAATGCAGCTATTTTTGAAGTGCATAAAATGATGATGGAAGATGACGATTATCTTGACTCTATCATTAATATCATTCGTACACAAAGTGTTAATGCTGAGTTTGCTGTTGCCACAACAAGTGATAACTTTGCTGAAATGTTTGCAGCCATGGATGATGAATATATGCAAGCACGTTCCGCTGACATAAGGGATATTTCCGACCGTTTAATCGCTACTTTAATGGGAGTGGACCAAGATGGACATGGACTAGATGTTCCAAGTATTATTGTAGCAGATGATTTAGCACCAAGTGAAACCGTACAGTTAGATAAAGATAAAGTGCTAGCATTTGTAACGAGACAAGGATCTACAAATTCTCATACAGCAATTCTTGCCAGAACTATGAATATTCCTGCACTTGTTACTGTTGATGTTCCAAAAGGAGTGAATGGTTCTGTAGGAATTGTTGATGGAAAGGGCGGTAGTTTCTTTATTGATCCAACAGAAGAAGTGGTTGAAGAGTATAAAGAAAAACAACGAATTGAACTAGAAAAAAGAGAACTTCTTCTTAAGTATAAAGGAAAGAAAGCTGTAACAAAATCAGGGAAAGAAATATTAATATATGCAAATATCGGTGGTGTTGGTGATGTAGGAGCTGCATTACAAAATGATGCAGGTGGAATTGGATTATTTAGAAGTGAATTTTTATATCTACAAAGTGATACATATCCAACAGAAGAAGAGCAGTTTCAAGCATACAAAGCAGTTGCAGAAATGATGGCTGGGAAGAAGGTTATCATTCGTACAATGGATATTGGCGCAGATAAGAAGATTGATTATTTTGATTTGAAAGAGGAAGAGAATCCAGCACTTGGGTACCGTGCCCTTCGCATTTGCTTAACAAGAGAAGAAATTTTTAGAACTCAGATACGTGCATTGTATCGAGCTAGTGCATATGGAAAAATATCTGTGATGATTCCAATGATTATCTCAGAGTGGGAAATTTTGAAAGTAAAAGAAATTATGGAAGAAATTAAACAAGAGTTAACAGAAGCAAATGTTTCATTCTCAGAAGTTGAATTTGGAATTATGATTGAGACACCAGCGTCTGTTATTCTTGCGGATACATTCGCAAAGCATGTTGATTTCTTTAGTATCGGAACCAATGATTTAACCCAATATACACTTGCAATTGATAGACAAAACCCAGAGCTTGATCTGTTTTACGATGCACATCATCCAGCTGTGTTGAAAATGATTCAAATGGTTGTAGATGCAGCACACAATAATGGAATATGGGCTGGAATCTGTGGAGAGTTAGGAGCAGATGTAGAATTAACAGAAACATTTGTTAATATGGGAGTGGATGAATTATCCGTATCCCCTGCAATGATTCTTCCAATTAAGAAAAATGTAATTGAAATGGAATAGAAGGAACATAAAAAGGATTTCCCGCGGTATATGGGAAATCCTTTTTACGTTTATAGAGAATCTTTTAATATATAAACACTAACACTTCCATCTGAAACAGGGAATATACCACAGCCATCGGCTTCAATAACAACCATTTTATCGCAATGAGAAAGGCAATCAATCATTGTTTTTCCAATGAAGTGTTCTCCCATACACATCCGTAAAGAGCCACCTTTTCCATTTGTTAGGATAACAGCTACTCCAGAATTTGAATAGGTTTCACATCCTAATCGAGTAAACCCAATAATGTTAGAGTCGGCTAGATAATCGAGTTGCTCTCCATAAGCTAGATTTGCACGTACTTTTATAAGCTGCTCTAACCCAGAGCCAACAGGAGGGATTTGGTTGTTAGGAATTCCATATAAATCTCCATAAAACACGCAAGGAATCCCATCTTTTCGTAGTAAAATAAGAGAATATGCATGAAGTTTAAACCATTGAGCAACCCAGCTCTCAAGGGCCTGACCAGGTTGTGTGTCATGATTATCAACAATGGTAACTGCATGATTAGGTCTTGTGTTTACCAGAGTATTTTCAAATATGGTTCGCATATCGAAATGCCCGTTACTAGTTGACGCTTTATGTAGATTGTAATGAAGTGGAACATCAAATAAAGGGATGCTATGAGCCGTTTGATCTAAGTAGTAAGTTAGAGAAGAGAGTATAGGATTCCAATATTCTCCAACAGCAAAGAGTTCTTTTGAAGAGGATTCTTTCATTGCTAAAAACCATTGAAATAGTTTTGGGAAATTTATATGTTTCACTGCATCAATACGAAATCCATCAACGCCAGTCACATCTAGATGCCACTGCCCCCAAGTAACAAGTTCGTTAAATACTTCTTGATTATTAAAATCCAAATCTGCCCCCATCAAATAGTCATAATTGCCTTTTTCGATATCTACCTGATCATCCCAATTTTTTTCTCGAAAAAGATAAAGTGCTTTTTGGGATGTGCGGGCATCCCAATCACAACCGTCAAAATGAGTGTGATTCCATACAAATTTAGAGTAGGTTTCATTTCTACCTGGAAATGTGAATTTTGTCCATCCCAAGATTTCCCGTTCATCGATTTGCTGATTTCGATTGGTGGGTTCATATACTTTTGCATGTATCGATTCTGTTTCATCTGCCCCCATACGATGGTTGAATACAATATCTGCATAAACTTTTATTCCAAAGGATTGTAGGGTTTTAATTCCTTCAAGATATTGTTCCTTTGTTCCATATTTGGTAGGGATCGTTCCCTTTTGATTGAATTCGCCAAGGTCATACATATCATAAACACCATAGCCTACATCATTTTTTCCATCACAACCTTTATAGGCTGGAGGAAGCCAAACTTCTGTAATTCCTAATTGGCTTAATGTCTTTGCTTTTTCTTTCACTTCATTCCAAAGGGAAGCATCAGAAGGAAGATACCATTCAAAAAATTGTACTAATGTTCGGTTTTTCATTAATGAAGTCCTTTCATGGCTAACTATTTATACTGATTGTACTCCTCTCGAGTACAAATGTAAAGGGAATGCATACCTTATCTTGACTTTGTTGAAAAATCATTATAGAATATAGTGTCGAAAGAGAGGAAGTTAACAAATGAAAAAAACATTAGTAACATTACTAGCACTGCTTATTACAATGTTTATGCTTACGCTACAGGTATATGCAGGCGAAACAACAGAAGTACAGCCAGATATGTACGCTACATTTTGGTCACTAATCCCACCAGTAGTGGCAATCGTTTTAGCACTGATTACAAAAGAGGTATACAGCTCTTTGTTTGTTGGAATTACCATTGGTGGACTATTTTATTCGTCATTTGATTTAGAAGTGACAATGAATCACGTCTTACATGGCGGTGTTTTAGCATCGTTATCAGATTCCTATAATGTTGGAATTTTGATATTTTTAGTTATTTTAGGAACCATGGTATGTTTGATGAACAAAGCCAAAGGCTCTGTTGCATTTGGAAACTGGGCAGGGAATCAATTTAAAAGTCGTATTGGTGTTCAATTAGCAACAATGGGACTGGGAGTATTGATCTTTGTGGACGATTACTTTAACTGCTTGACTGTTGGAAGTGTAATGCGCCCAGTTACAGATCGATATAAAGTTTCGCGAGCGAAACTTGCATACTTAATTGACTCTACAGCAGCTCCAATTTGTATCATTGCGCCAATTTCGTCGTGGGCAGCAGCTGTAACTGGATTTGTTGAAGGAGAAGATGGGTTTTCCATTTTTTTAAGAGCAATTCCATATAACTTTTACGCACTGCTAACTATTGTAATGGTAGTAGGAATTATTGTATTGAATTTTGATTATGGTACAATGAAGCAGCATGAAATCAACGCGTTGAATGGCGATATTTTCACCAGTGGAGTTCGTCAAGGAGATGGAGCTCAACAAGAAGAAACAGGTGGAAAAGTAATTGACTTAATTCTTCCTATTGTAGTTTTAATTGTTGGGTGTGTTATGGGAATGCTTTATACAGGTGGCTTATTTAGTGGAGCAGACTTGATTACAGCATTTTCTTCAGCAGATGCTTCTGTTGGCCTTGTTTTAGGAAGTTTCTTTGGTCTAGTTATTACAATCATATTCTATGCTACAAGACGTGTATTAAACTTAGAAGAATGTATGTCTTGCCTTCCAGAAGGATTTAAAGCAATGGTACCTGCAAATTTGATTTTGACATTAGCATGGACATTGAAAAATATGACAGACTCTCTTGGTGCAAAGGCATTTGTGGAAGCTGCAATGTATTCGGGGGCAGATTCCTTGATGAACTTTTTACCAGCGATTATCTTCTTAGTAGCGATATTACTTGCATTTGCAACAGGAACTTCTTGGGGGACATTTGGAATTTTAATCCCAATTGTAGTAGGAGTATTCTCTGGTGTAAATGATGAGCTAATGATTATTGCAATTTCGGCATGTTTAGCTGGAGCTGTGTGTGGAGATCACTGTTCTCCAATCTCTGATACCACAATTATGGCAAGTGCTGGAGCTCAGTGTGATCACGTGAATCATGTCTCTACGCAATTACCATATGCAATTACTGTAGCAGCAGTTAGTTTTGTAACTTATCTAATCGCAGGATTTGTACAAAGTCCATGGATTACATTGCCAATTGGAATTGCACTTCTTTGCGTAGTATTAATTGTGATTCGAAATATTAGTAGAGCGAAAGCTTAATTAAAAAATACGGATACCTCCATAAGATTATGGAAGGATATCCGTATTTTTTATAATTATGAAATATAATAAAAATAATACAAGTCCTGTAGCGATATAGGATAGCCAAATTCCAGTAATTCCCCACATCATTGGCATTAGGAAAAGAAGAATAGGAGAGATAGCTAAGCTTTCTAAATAAGTTAATAGAATCGATTTTTTTGTTTGGAGAATCGCATTGAGAAAACAAATGTTAAATCGAGTCATGGAAATTAGCAAAAAAGAAGAAGTATATATTTTCATTCCAGTATCAAATATGGCACGCCCTTCTTGAGAGAGTCCAAACCAAATGGCCACATAAGGGATTAATAGATAAATTACCAAGCTTGTAATGATGGACATAATAATTGCAGTTGTTCGTGCAATGCGCTCTACTGATTTTAATTTAGTCCAATCGCCAGCACCAACATAATAGCTCATCAAAGGCTGGCTGCCCTCTGCAACTCCAGCAAGCATGGATTGGATTGGCATAATCACATAGGAGATGACAGAATAGCAAGCAACAGCACTATCACCGCCATAAGCTAAGCACTGTAAATTTGTAAAAATTAATGTGATAGAAGGTGCAAGGGACATTCCAAAACCGGTTAATCCAGTTCTTATAATTTTGAGAACATATTCTTTTTGTAAGCGAAGCTTAATGGAGCAATTCCCTTTTTTTATCAATAAATATATTGCAATGGTGCAGGCAACAAGTTGAGCAACAATCGTGCCAAAAGCTGCGCCTTGTATTCCGATTTGGACGATACAAACTAAGATGTAGTTTACAGTAATGTTTACTAAAGTCGCACAGCCCATGCAAACAAGAGCCCCAAAAGACATATTAAAATTTCTAAGTATAGGGATAATACCCGATCCGATTACTTGAAATACTAAACCAGTTATTATTATTTTTGCATACTTGGAAGCTTCCGTTAATACCTCGCCTTTTGCACCTAATAAAACTAATAGTTTAGGATAGGTAAAGTATAGAAGTATCATTAGTATAGCGGATGCAATTAGCAATAAAGTTAAGCCATTATTTAAAACGATTTTAGAAGTTTTATTATCTCCTTGTCCACGGCTATGTGATATTAAGATACTGCTTCCAATTCCAATTCCTACACCAGTAGCCATAATAAGTGCTGTAATCGGCCAAGCAAGGTTAATTGCTGCGAGTCCGATGTCTCCTGCAAAATTTCCGATAAACAAACCATCAATCACTGCATAAGTGCTTAATAACATAAGTGAAAGAACGGTTGGGAAACAATCTTTTAATACTCTGCGTATCATACTCTCTCCTTAAGGATGTTATACTTGAAAAGAAGTATATACCTCATTTTCTTTTGCTATTTTACAACACACAAAGAATTTGGTCAAGAATACAAATAGTCTATTGCTTTATTATATTTTTTTTCTTAGTAGTGTGTGGTGGAAAATTCCATCTGCATAATATTCTTTTGAAAACAATACAGGTCTTCCTAAAAAGGTATAACCTATTTCTTGCATGAATAGTACAGGGGTAGCAAATGCTAAATCCAAATTCCTGGCTACATCACTACTTGCTGCAATTGCTCGTACTTCTGTGATATCCATATGTATTTCAATTTCACAAAATTTTTCTAAGAAATCAAAAATAGGATTATTAAAATCATTATCTGTATAATTGTTATTTATGATTAAATCCTTGGAAAAATAGTCTGT
>CAYJKD010000037.1:8596-15651 GCA_964370595.1 uncultured Lachnospiraceae bacterium | reverse complement strand
TATGGATATGGGGTCGAAAGGAGCTGCAATTGCAACTGTTATTGCCCAATCTCTTAGTGTGATACTATCGATTTTTCTTTTATCAAAGAAGAAAAATCAGATAATTCAAATAAAGAAAAAAGATTTTTATTATCAGCCTCAATATATAAAAACCTGCCTTTTTCTGGGGGTTCCTGTTGCAATGCAAAATACAGTTACTAATTTTTCTTTTTTAGCAATTGCCATGATTGCAAATAGTTTCGGAGTAGTAGAGTCTGCTTCTGTAGGTTTAGGAGAAAAATTAACAGGTTTTATTATGTTAATACCATTATCTTTTATGCAGTCATTATCTGTATTTACTGCTCAAAATTATGGGGCGAATCAAATGAAACGTGCAGTAGAAGGACTGAAAACTGCAGTGATTTTATCGGCAGTGTTTGGATTTGTAGTGGGAGGATTCACTTATGTAAGAGGCGATATTATTGCTTCATTTTTTACAGTAGATCAAAGCGTAATTGATATGACAACCGAATATTTAAAGGCATATGCGATTGACACAATTTTAGTTCCATTCTTATTTTGTGCAATCGGATATTTTAATGGATATGGAAAAACATTTTTTGTTATGCTACAAAGTGTACTAGGTTCATTGCTCCTTCGAATTCCATTGCCATTCTTAATTGGAAATATGGAAGACACGTCCTTGTTTCTTGTCGGACTATCAATACCAATTGGTACCGTGTTTCAAATATTATTATGTGTTGGATATGGAATTTTGCTGCATAAACAAAATAAATTGAAAGATATTTGATGTATTTGATAAGAATGAATTGGATTTCTTTTATTTATTGGTAATGTTTTATAAAAAAAACTATCATTTTGTAATTGGATTTGATATAATTAAGCGGATGATTGGAATAATAATATGGAGGTAATAAAATGTCGAAAATAATAGCAGTAAATGCGGGAAGTTCATCTTTAAAATTTAAATTATTTGAAATGAATGACGAATCAGTAATTACATCAGGTGTAATAGAACGAATTGGGTTTGATGACTCCATATTTACAATTAATTTCGGTGGTGAGAAGGATAAACGAGTATTACCAGTAAAAAATCATAAAGAAGCAGTTCGCTTATTGTTAGATGCATTGATTGATAAGAATATTGTAGTATCATTAGATGAAATTAAAGGAGTAGGGCATCGCGTGGTTCAAGGTGGAACTGATTATAACCATTCTATGATTATTGATGAGAAAGTAGCAAAAAAAATAGATGAACTAAAGCATTTAGCTCCACTCCATAATCCAGCGAATCTAACTGGGTATGAAGCATTTAAAGAAGCGATTCCAAGTGCAAAAGGTGTTGCTGTATTTGATACCGCATTCCATCAAACATTGGATCCAAAGTGTTATGTATATCCAATTCCTTATCGCTTTTATGAAGAACATGGGATTCGCAAATATGGAGCACATGGGACAAGTCATAAATTTGTTTCTGGGAGAGTAATTGATTTATTAGGTAATCCAGAGCATTCTAAAATTGTAGTAGCACATTTAGGTGCTGGAGGATCGTTAACAGCGGTAAAAGATGGTAAATCCATTAATACCTCCATGGGATTTACGCCACTGTCAGGAATTGTTATGGGAACTCGGTCTGGAGATGTAGAACCTTCTGTAATTGATTATTTAATTGAAAATTTGGGCATGGATATTAAAGATGTAATCAATATGTTAAACAAAGAATCTGGGTTATTGGGAATTTCTGGAATATCAAGCGATTTTCGTGATGTAGAAAAGGCAGCACTTGAAGGAAATGAGAGAGCTCAACTAGCAATAAATATTTATTATCGTAGAATTATTGCTTTTATGGGACGCTATTTTGTTGCACTTGGAGGTATTGATGCAATTGCTTTTACAGCAGGAATTGGGGAAAATTCATTCCGTGCAAGAGCTGCAATCTTAAAATTAGTTTCTGAAGCATTTGGAATTGTTATTGATGAAGAATCAAATGTAAATGGAAAAGGAGAGAGATTGATTACAAAGCCAGAATCCAAAGTAAAAGTATTTGTGATTCCAACTAATGAAGAATTAGTGATTGCTAGAGATACAAAAAATTTATTAAATCTATAATAAAGTATATGCACATTAAAAATCCACTGGAATTTACCAGTGGATTTTTAATGTATTATTTTCTGATATAAAATTCTAAGGTTAAATCTTTATCTGTCTTAATATGATAAGCTTCTTCGACATCAGAACCCCAAGTATCAATTCCTCCAACTCCACGCATGTGAGAAAGAATAGAAAGAACACTTCGTCCAGTTGATGGAAGCTCATCTTTGTGTGTTGCTGCTTCGAGTTCTTGCGCAGTATTTTCTAATAGAGAAAAATGGAACGGCTTATTTAGTTGTTCGATATGAAGCGAATGGTTACAATCAGATTGTAAGCGTAGTCTGTGTGTGTATACATGACAACCATTTTCTTGAGGAACAAGGTAATTGGCTGTTTTAACTGTTTCATAGTGACTTCCAAACACACCACCTTTATAACGGTCAGGATAGGTTTCTCCAGAATATCCATGGTAACTATATTTTGAAATTTTATCATTTGTTATAAAACGCATACCGAATAGTGGTAATTGAGGAAGTCCTTCTTTTCCTAATAATGTTGTTGATACTTTAATGGTACCATCTCCATAAACCGTATAGGTTGTATGAGCATCAGTACCAATTAGGGTATCATAAATATAGGTAATGGATACTTCATCTTCTTGGTCGGTGTCAATTTTAATATCTTTATGTTTGCTGTATTGATCTACGTAGTTCCACATACCATTGTTTTGTGCAAATTTATTTGCACTATCATTTTCAGTAAGTGCACGCCAGTATGTAGGTTTTGACGCACGATAAAGCCATTCGTAGTTGTTATAAACGAGAGAAACAATTCCACCTTCCGTAAATGAGAAAATAATATGAAAATCATCGCCTTTAATGCCAAGATTTACATCTCCTTTAATAATTGTAAAAGGTTTTTTCTTAGGTTCAAAGATTATACGTTTGGAAGTCTCAATTGCTTTTTTATTTTGTTCTATATGTCTTGCTTGTTCTTCTTTCGAACTATACCAAAACTTAACTTCTTGCATTGCAGGTTTTTCGGTGCGATCTGCAAAAACAATACCATTGCCACTGAAATTATAGTCAGTAGGCCGATCGGTAAAGTCACCACCATATCCTAACACTTCTTTTCCATTTTTCACATGATAGATTGCTTGATCCATATAATCCCAGATGAATCCACCTTGGTAACTTTCGTGCTTATCACTCAATTTTTGGTAGCTTTCCATTCCTCCAAGAGAATTTCCCATATCATGCATATATTCGCATAAAATATAAGGTTTATCAGTTCCTTTTGCAGTGATAAATTCATCAATTTCAGTTGGAGATGGATACATTCTACTATAGACATCTGTGATATTGCTATAATCATCATCATAGAAGCAACCTTCGTAATGAACATACCGAGAAGCATCTTTTCTTCGGAAATAATTAGCCATTGCCAAAATACATTCTCCTGCATAGGATTCATTTCCACAAGACCACCATAAAATGGAAGGGTGATTTTTATCACGCTCAAACATAGATGTAGCGCGGTCAATCATATTGTTGCGCCAGTTAGGATCATGTTTTGGAACATTCCAAGTAGGGTCAACAGATCCCATTTTTTGCCAAGAGCCATGGCTTTCTAAATTTGTTTCATCCATAAGGATAATTCCATTTTCATCGCATAATTGATACCATAGGCTTTGATTTGGATAATGTGAAGTTCGAACTGCTGTAATATTGTTACGCTTTAAAACTTCAATATCAGCGATCATATCTTCTTTTGTAATAGAACGGCCTTTGTATGGATTCCATTCATGGCGATTGACACCATTGATGATTAATCGTTTTCCATTTAAATACATTACACTGTTTTTTATGGCAAAATGGCGAAATCCAATTGTTTGAGGAATAATCTCTGAAACAGTACCTTCTGAATTCATTACTGCTAAAGTTATATGGTATAAATTCGGTTGATTAATATCCCAAAGAATTAAGTCATTTATATCAATTGTGTTAGAGACAAAATAATTAATTGGGTTTTCTGCTTCTTCTAATTTTTCCTCTTGTTCTAAATGAAAATCTAAATCCATTGTAAGCAAAGGATGCTTGCATGGATAAGAGAGTGATAGCTTGATTTTAGGAAGTTCTGTAACTTGATTCATCTTTACTTTAATCGTAAGGGTACCCGTTTTTAAGTCGTCATTTACACATGGGATAACCCAAAGATCATCTACATGGGTTTTTGGTTTTGCATATAATACCACATCTCGAAAAATTCCAGAGAAGCGAAAGAAGTCTTGATCTTCTACCCATGCAGAAGAGCTTCTTTTGTAAACTTCAACACAAAGTCTGTTAGATTCCTTACGGATAAATGGAGTCAAATCAAAATCAGAAGGAGTGAAGGTGTCTTCTGCATATCCTATAAAATTGCCATTTAACCAAATGGAAAAGGCTTGCTCAACTCCGTGAAAGGAGATACATACTTCTTTGTCTTCAAAAGAGGAAGGTAGATCGAAGTTGGTGATATAACTTCCTACAGGGTTATAGGTATCACTAATATGTGGTGGTCTTAAATCATGGACTCCGTCCCAAGGGTACATAGTGTTGATATAATGAATTTTATCATAACCATTTAGTTCGATATGGGAAGGAACAGGGATTGAATCAAACCCACTTGCATCAAAGGATTCTTTAAAAAAATCGATAGGGCGTTCTGCTAGGTTTTTGGACCAATGGAATTGCCAAGTGCCATTTAATAGCAGCTGTAAGGTTTGATTCGACTCTTGCCAATCTTTTTCACTTTCGTAATAAATATGATCGGAATGGGCATCTAATCGATTAATTCTATATGTATTTGGATCTTCTAGCCAATTTTTTAAATTATTCATAAAATACTCCTTAATATATTAAATTAAAATCTATGTTGTTTGAAACGATTATTACATTTTTCTGAAAAATCCTCAATTTATTATTCGCTATTTTTTTAGTAAATTCGGCTAAAGTTTTGTGTTGTTTTCATGTTATAATAATATAAGAGAAATACTTGTAATTTCATGTTGAATTAAGAACTACAGGGTGCTTGGTAGATTGATAGGGATTAATCTAATTTTAATAATTATAGGTTATAATGTTGCTAATTAATCATACGGAGGTGTTACAATGAGAATTTTAGTTGCAGAAGATGAAAGAGATATGAATAAAATTATAACAAAAAAATTGGTAGCAGAAGGCTATGGTGTAGATAGTTGTTTTAATGGAGAAGAAGCATATGACTATATCACGAGCACAGAGTATGATGTTATTATACTAGATATAATGATGCCGAAACAAGATGGTTTTACAACCTTATCGAAAATCCGTGCCCAATGCATTTCTACACCAGTTATCTTTTTGACAGCAAGAGATGCGGTATCAGATCGAGTCAAAGGTCTTGACTTAGGTGCAAACGATTATTTAGTCAAGCCGTTTTCGTTTCAAGAACTAATGGCACGTATTCGTGTGATGACAAGGTTGAATGCGGGTAAATCAACAAATATTTTAACAATTGCAGATCTTACATTAGATGTTAGTTCGCATATAGTGAAACGAGGAGATACGATAATTAACTTGTCTGCAAGGGAATATCAAATTCTTGAGTATATGATGTACAATGCAGGTATTGTTTTATCAAGAGAAAAAATTGAAAACCATATTTGGAATTACGAGTATGAAGGAGGTACGAATGTTGTAGATGTGTATATTCGGTATATCCGAAAAAAAATCGATAGTTCCTATGATATAAAACTAATTAAAACAGTTAGGGGTAGTGGATATGTAATAAGGGAGGAGTTATGAGCAAAATGTCAGCAAAACTAAAACTTACAGTATGGACTACAATCCTTATGCTTTTAATGGCAGGAGTTCTTGTGAGTTTAATGTTCGCTTTAAGCGATGGAATCATTGTATCAAACAGCAAAGAGCTTCTTTCAAAGGTTGTTAGTAAAAACCTAAATGAAATAGAGTTTGATGATGGGAGGCTTGAAGTTGATGATATCGATTTTTTTAAGGATAGTGTATATACCTTGGTATATACACAAGATGGTGAACGAATTGCTGGTAACCTACCAGAAGATTTTATAGAAGATCCATCATTTAACAACAATGAAATAACCGAAGTAATGATAGATGGCGCACAATACTATATGTATGACATGCTTTCTACCGTAGAAGATTATAAGTTTCCAATTTGGATTCGAGGTGTGATTGCAGTAGATACGGTTGCTAATGCTACGTACAATATTTTACAAATATCTCTATTTTCCTTACCAGTGATGGTTTTACTTGGTGCAGTTGGTAGTTATTTTATTGCGAGAAGAACATTTCAACCAATTGATAAAATTATAAAAACAGCCGAAGTAATCAGTGAGAAGGAAAATCTTTCTCTTCGTATAAATTTAAAAAGTGAAAGTACTGAAATTCAAAAATTGGCAGATACATTTGATGTGATGTTTGAGCGTTTGGAAAAATCTTTTGAAATAGAAAAGCAATTTACAGCAGATGTATCTCATGAACTTAGGACACCAACTGCAGTTATTTTAGCACAATGTGAATATGCAATTGATGAAAATGTCACTTCTGAAGATAAAGAAGATGCACTTGAAACAGTTCAAAGACAAGCTATGAAAATGTCAAAACTAATATCTGATTTATTAAACTTGACACGACTTGACAGTGGAATTGAAATGGTTAATTTAGAAAATATAGATATAAGTGAGCTTGTTAAAAATATTTGTGAAGAATATGAACTAATCAAACCATCGGACATGGAATTAACATATGATATAGCACCTAACATTATAGGAGCATATGATATGGCAATGATTACTAGATTGCTTGGGAATTTGATAAGTAATGCTTTTCGGTATAGGAAAGAAATAGGAGCTGTAAAAGTGATGCTAGTAGAAACTAATAAAGAAATTGTTTTGTCTGTAGAGG
>CAYJKD010000037.1:553-8586 GCA_964370595.1 uncultured Lachnospiraceae bacterium | reverse complement strand
AAGAGAAAATTTGGCAAAGATTTTACCGTGTAGACACTTCACGAACTGCAAGTAGTTATGGAAATATGGGTCTAGGTCTGTCTATGGTAAAACAAATCGCAAGACTACATCATGCAAAACTTGAATTGAAAAGCGAATTAGAAGTTGGTAGTTTATTCACTGTGAAATTTCCGAAAAAAAATGTGGATCTTTAATGTTACTTTAATTTTTCTCCATTATCATATACCTATAAAATAATAAATGAAAGCGAGGTAACTCATAATGAGAAGGAATAAGAAAGTCGGTTTGGTAGGGATAGGATTATGTTGTGCAACATTCCTATTTACTCTTATGGGAGAAAGTCCAGTATATGCGACACAGCAAAGCATAAATTATATTGGAGAGGAAAAAGCGAAATTAGTCGCAATGGAGCATGCAGGGATAAATGAATCAGAAATATCATTCATTATAAGTAAGTTTGAATATGATGATCGTAGTGCAGAATATGATGTGGAGTTTTGGAGTGGACTGGTGGAATACGACTATGAAATAGATGCAATCACAGGTGCAATCAAAAGTTATGACTATGATATAGAAAGAAAACTTAATAGCTTAGAATTGCCAGTAACAGAAAAAAATATAGAGGAAGTTATAGTGTCAATAGAATATATCACATCTGAGCAAGCAAAATCGATTGCACTTGCAGATGCTGGCGTAAAAGATACAGATATAAGTTATATAGAGTGTGAGTTTGATTATGATGATGGATTTGCTGAATATGGAGTCGAGTGGAAAATCGGTAAAATGGAATATGAGTATACAATTAGTGCGTTGGATGGTTCTGTTTGGGAACGAGATGTGGAATATGATGATTAATATTACTTGAATTGTTTTTTGGTAAAAGTATTTATTGTAAATAAGGGACAAAGTACTAGATATTATTCCGATATTATAGTATAATATGCATAGAAGTTGAAGGTATAAAAAATTCTTATTTCTTCTTCTAAAAGTATAATATCGGTTAGAGAAATTGTTTAAGGAGTTTACCAATGAATGCTAGTATGAACCCGAATAGCCAACTACACCAGTCAGTAGTCAATACTCCAGATCTTGCACAAGTACCGAAATCGTTTGTTAATCAGGCGAAAGAATTTCAAGTGATTATGATGATGTATTCATGTGCAATAAGAGAAGTAAAAACGAAGCTAGAGGTTTTAAATGATGAGTTGTCTGTTAAAAACCAAAGAAACCCAATTGAAGTAATTAAATCAAGAGTGAAAAAGCCAAAAAGTATTGTTGAAAAACTAAAAGGAAGAAATCTAGAAGTTAGCTTAGACTCAATGTTAAAGAATTTAGATGATGTTGCGGGAATTCGAGTTATTTGCTCATTTGTTGACGATATCTATTCCATTGCTAATATGCTTGTAAGGCAAGATGACATCAAAGTAATTGCTGTGAAAGACTATATTAAAAATCCGAAGCCAAATGGATATCGTAGTTATCATCTAATCATAGAAGTGCCTGTGTTTTTTTCAGATGAAAAGAAATTTATGCGTGTTGAAGTTCAAGTGAGGACGATTGCAATGGATTTTTGGGCTAGTCTTGATCATCAACTAAAGTATAAAAAAGAAGTAACTTTAAATTCTGAAGCGATTAGCGAAGAATTACGGCAATGTGCGATGTTAATCGCTGATACTGATGAACGAATGCTTACGATTCGAAAAAACATTGAGAAGCATAGTGAAAATATGAACTAATAAAGATAGGTTGACAGGGTTTGTGTAATGCAAAACCCTGTTTTTTTATACAAAAAAACAGCAGCAGTATTATCCGCTTCAACATGTAAAATAATGTTATGATAGCCGAGCGTATAGAGTCGGCCAAACAGCTTTTTTAATAATAGAGTTCCATATCCGTTTTGTTGATAGTTAACATGGATTTCAACATGGTGCAAACAGATGGTTGTTTTACTAACAACGGATGTCATACAACTACCAATTTGGACATGCTCTTTTTCTATCAATAAATTCCATACCCCATCCTTATTTTCATTGGAAAGTGTAAGGGTAGATTCGGTAAAAAGATCATTGCTTGTAAGTGGGCGTTTCATTAAATAATCTTCTTGTAATAGTTGCGCTTCTAGTGATAGCATCGTATGAGTTGTATCACTACAATTTGTTGTTCGAAATAGAATAGAAAAGTCTTCATAATCTTGTTCCACCAAATCTAATAGTTGGGTAAATATTCCAGTTCTTCTTTGAGTAGATAAGGTAAAACATAAGCACTCAATGGTTTCTGCGTCCATGACTATGACACCAATTACTCCAACTAGTATATCGGCATCATAATAAAGATAATGTCTCTGCATTTCTTCAATCGGATAAGATAAATCCTGCTTGTCATAATGATTACAATCAGTAATCAAGTTAGTAATCTGATTTATCGCAGTGCTACTTAACGCATCTTTTTCATAAATAATTGTCATAATCGTTCTCCCATCAAAGGTCTTTCCTATTTTAGTCTAACAAAAAATGAAAAAAAAGACAAGAAAGCAATTGTTATTTTTATTCTAGAATGGTAGAATTTAGGTTACAGAATGGAGACTATTATGAAATATTTAAAACAAGTTTTAATTATCTTTTTGTTTACGTATTTAGGAGAACTATTGAACGAATTGTTACCTTTGCCGATTCCCTCAGGCGTTTATGGTTTGTTTTTATTATTTGCTGCACTTGTATTTAAAGTGATACCATTAGATGCAGTAGAAGAAAGTGCAAAATTTTTCTTAGAAATCATGCCAATTATGTTTATCCCTGCATCAGTGGGAATGATGGTTAGTTATTCATTGATTCAAGATGTATTTTGGTCGATTATGCTAGTAACTGTAATATCTACGATTACAGTTATGGTTGTAACAGGAAAGGTAAGCCAATTGATACTACGAATACAGGGAGGAAAGTCTTAATGTTGGCAGAAAGTTTGTCAGAATCTCTATATTTTGGGTTTGCAATTACTTTGATTGCATATTTTGTCGGATTATGGGTCAAGCAAAAATTAAAACTAACTATTTTTAATCCAATTTTAGTTTCTACAGGATTAATCATTGGATTTTTATATGCTTCAAATATTACCTATGAAAAATATGAGCAAGGAGCAAAGCATATCAGTTATCTTTTAACACCAGCTACGGTATGCTTTGCGATTCCGTTATATCGACAACTTGAAATTTTAAAAAAAAATATGACAGCAATCTTTATTGCAATTTTTTCTGGTGTTATTACGAGTGCATCAACAATTTATATTCTTAGTTTGATTTTAAATTTAGAGCATGTTCATTATGTAACGTTACTTCCAAAGTCAATAACAACAGCAATCGGAATCGGTGTCAGTGAGGAGGCGGGTGGAATTGTTTCAATTACAATGATGTGTATTTTGGTAACAGGAATTATAGGTGCAGTGATTGCTGAAATTATATTTAAGGTATTTAAAATTACAGATCCAATTGCAAAGGGAGTCGCACTTGGTACTTCATCGCATGCGGTTGGAACATCAAAGGCATTCGAAATCGGAGAGGTAGAGGGTGCTATGAGCAGTTTAGCGATTGCTGTGGCAGGTGTTATAACCGCTGTTATTGTGCCTTTCGTAATAAACTTCATATAATACAAACTTGAAAGGATTCCCTTTCTATGGTAAAATGAATCGGATAAATATTTCACAAATAAGGAGATTAACATGATAAAATTATTAATTGAAAAAATAAAAGAAACACAAGCACCTATTTGCGTAGGATTAGACCCAATGCTTAGCTATATTCCTGAGTTTATTTTAGAAGAATCATTTGATAAGTTTGGCGAGTCATTAGAAGGTGCAGCTGATGCAATTTGGACATTCAACAAACAGATTATTGATGCTACATATGACTTAATCCCTTCTGTGAAACCTCAAATTGCAATGTACGAGCAGTTTGGAATTGAGGGATTAAAAGTATATGAAAAAACAGTTACCTACTGCCAAGAAAAAGGACTATTGGTAATTGGAGATGCAAAACGTGGAGATATCGGTTCAACATCTGCCGCATATGCAACGGCACATCTTGGTAATATTAAAGTAGGGAATAGCATTTGTAGAGGATTTCACACAGATTTTTTAACTGTGAATCCATATCTTGGAACAGACGGAGTAAAGCCATTTGTTGATGTTTGTAATGAAGCAGATAAAGGGTTGTTCGTTTTAGTGAAAACTTCAAATCCATCTAGCGGTGAATTCCAAGATCAATTAGTAAATGGACGACCAGTTTATGAACTAGTTGCAGAAAAAGTTGTGGAATGGGGACGTGATAGCATGGATGGAGATTATAGCAATGTAGGTGCGGTTGTAGGTGCAACTTATCCTGAAATGAGTCAAATCCTTAGAAAGCTAATGCCAAATACATATTTTCTTGTACCAGGATATGGTGCACAAGGTGGAACAGCAGAAGATTTAAGACCTTGCTTTAATGAAGACGGACTTGGAGCGATTGTTAACTCATCTAGAGGAATTATCGCTGCATATAAATTAGATCAATATAAAGATTTTGGTGCAGAAAAGTTTGCACGTGCTTCAAGACAAGCAGTTATTGATATGGCAAGTGATATTAAACGCGTATTATAATCGATATAGGAGAAAGCAATGAGTAAAAGTAAGATAATGGCTAAAGTTCTTAGCCATGAAGCGTTAACAACGGATGTATTTAGCATGTGGATTGAGGCAAATGAAATTGCGTTAGATACAAAACCAGGGCAATTTATTTCTGTTTATACAAAGGATGCATCCAAATTATTACCAAGACCGATTAGTATATGTGAAATCGATAAAGAGTTAGGCAGATTAAGAATTGTATATCGAGTTCTTGGGGCAGGTACGAAAGAGTTTTCTGCGTATCAAGCGGGTGATGATATCGCGATTTTAGGTCCATTAGGAAATGGATTTCCGTTAAAAGAGAAAAAAGCATTTTTAATTGGTGGTGGAATTGGTATTCCACCAATGCTTGAACTTGCGAAACAATTATCTTGCGAGAAGCAAATGATACTAGGGTATAGAGATGCATGTTTCTTAGAAGATGAATTTGAAGCACATGGCTCTGTGTACATTGCAACAGAAGATGGAAGTACAGGAACAAAAGGAAATGTAATTGATGCAATAAAAGCGAATGGACTTACGGCAGATATTATCTATGCATGTGGACCTACGCCAATGCTTCGTGCACTCATTGAGTATGCAAAGGAAAATGATATTGAATGTTTTGTTTCTTTAGAAGAAAAAATGGCGTGTGGAGTTGGTGCCTGTCTAGCATGTGTTTGTAAGACGAAAGAAGTAGATCATCATTCTCATGTAAACAATACAAGAATCTGCAAAGACGGTCCAGTATTCTTAGCACAGGAGGTGGATTTATCATGAATACCCGTATAAATCTTGCAGGTGTAGAACTAAAGAATCCAGTTATGACTGCTTCAGGTACATTTGGAAGTGGAGAAGAATATAGCGAATTTGTTGATTTAAATCAATTAGGAGCTGTAGTTACGAAAGGTGTAGCTAATATTCCATGGCCAGGCAATCCGACTCCAAGAATTGCGGAAGTTTATGGTGGTATGTTAAATGCAATCGGTTTGCAAAATCCAGGAATTGATGTTTTTGCAAAAAGAGATATCCCTTTTCTAAAACAATATGATACAAAAATCATAGTGAATGTGTGTGGGAAAACGACAGAAGACTATATTGCAGTAGTAGAACGCTTAGCAAATGAAGCGGTGGATCTATTAGAAATCAATATTTCTTGTCCAAATGTAAAAGAAGGTGGGATTGCATTCGGACAAGATCCAAAAGCAGTTGAGACAATTACAAAAGAAGTAAAACGCTATGCAAAACAACCAATAATCATGAAATTAAGTCCTAATGTTACAGATATTACAGTTATGGCAAAAGCTGCAGAAGCAGGTGGTGCTGATGTATTATCTCTTATTAACACGTTAACAGCGATGAAAATTGATGTAGAACGAAGAACATTTGCTATTGCAAATAAAACAGGTGGTATGTCTGGACCAGCTGTGAAACCTGTAGCGATTCGTATGGTAAACCAAGTTGCTAATGCAGTATCCCTTCCAATAATTGGAATGGGTGGAATTGCCACATGGGAAGATGCCATGGAATTTATACTTGCTGGAGCAACAGCGGTTTCTGTCGGAACAGCTAATTTCTATAATCCATATGCGACTGTTGAAATTGTAAAAGGGATTGAAGATTATTTGAAGAGACATGGAATTAGTGATATCAATGAATTGGTTGGTTGTGTAAAATAGAAAAGTGAGGACAAATAGATGGAAGCATATAAAAAAGAGTTTATTGAATTTATGATTGATTGTGAAGTATTAAAATTTGGAGATTTTGTAACAAAAAGTGGTAGAAATACTCCATTTTTTGTAAATACAGGATTTTACCGTACGGGAGCTCAACTTCGCAAATTAGGTGAGTATTACGCAAAAGCGATCTCTCATACATTTGGAACAGATTTTGACGTGTTGTTTGGACCAGCTTACAAAGGAATCCCTTTAACGGTGGCTACAACAATGGCAATAAGTGAGTTTTGTGATGCAGATATTAAATATTGTTCCAATCGAAAAGAAGTGAAAGATCACGGAGATACAGGAATCTTACTTGGAAGTCCGATTAAAGATGGTGATCAAATCGTAATCATTGAAGATGTAACAACAGCAGGGACTTCAATTGAAGAAACCCTTCCAATTATTAATGCACAAGGAAATGTAAATGTTAAAGGTCTTGTCGTATCAGTAGATCGTATGGAACGTGGGCAAGGAACAAAATCAGCTTTGGCTGAAATTCAAGAGAAATACGGATTTACAACGACTGCGATTGTAACAATGGCAGATGTTGTAGAACACTTACATAATAAACCATATAAAGGAAATGTAATTATTGATGATTCTTTAAAAGCTGCAATTGATCAATACTATGTGCAATACGGCGCAGAATAAGGAGTTGCAAATGGAGAAAGTTTTTAATACGATGAGATTAGTGGGTATTGGAAATATTGCTATGGGAATTGTTATTTTGGTTACGGGTATAGCAGTGGGAACAGTTTGTGTAGTTACAGGTTCTAATTTATTAAAGCGAAAAAACGATATTGTATTTTAATATATAATGTCATGGTTGTGGATTGATTGAAGTGAGTAGGTGTGGGGAAACTATGATTAAAAATACAACAAGAAATCAAAAATTAGGCTGGGTACTATTTATTTTGTACCTAGCGGTTTTGGTGTATTTTACTTTTTTTGCAGAATTTCTTGGTAGAGTTCCTGGAGAGAGAGAGTACGCCTATAATCTGGAACTGTTTAAGGAGATCAAACGCTTTTATACCTACCGACATGAACTTGGAATGATGGCATTTCTTATTAATGTAGTAGGGAATGTTGTTGCATTTATTCCATGTGGATTTTTTCTACCGATTGTTAGTAGAAGGGGCAAATCCTGGTATCGTTGTATTTCATTTTGCTTTATTGTTAGCTTATTTATTGAAATTACACAAATTATTTCTAGAGTTGGCAGCTTTGATGTAGATGATTTATTATTAAACACCATTGGTGGAATTGTTGGATACTTACTATATCAAATGGTTCAAAGATACCGTATTGCAAGGAGACGGATGCGTGCAAAACAATAAATATAAATATAATTACAATTATAAAATATCATATATTAAAAATCCATTTGCGTATAATGGATTCTTTAGCTTTGGATGTATCTTGATATCCATTATTTTAGGTACAATTTCTCTACGTACCAGTGTACTTTCACAAGGTGAAGCAGGGATGCTCGTAGGAGCACTTGGATTAAGCAGTGGGATTTTTTCTATTGCATCAATCTTTTATGCAGTTGCAGCTTTTGGAGAATTAGAAAAAAATGTTATATTTGCAAAGATTAGTATTGTTTTAGGTAGCTTAATTACATTATTTTGGATTTGTACAACGATTGTTGGCTTTTTTGTATAGGAGGTAGAAATG
>CAYJKD010000037.1:0-543 GCA_964370595.1 uncultured Lachnospiraceae bacterium | reverse complement strand
TATCAAGAGTTATGGAAAGAAGAGAATACACAGATACATGAGCGATATGATCTTTGTGTTGAGCGGATCGAATTGATTTTGGAAGAAGAATCAGTGAAGGAACCTTTTCGTTCATATTTTTGCTTTCTATCAAAATTTGTTAGCATAATCGAAGAATTAGCTCGAATTCAATTAAGAGAAGAATTTGAATCCTATTCATTAGAAGATTTAAAAGTGTTTAATCACAAATTGTATCAGGATGTACTTGTAGAAAATTATAGTATTAGTTATGCTAATCCGACCTATGCAGTAGAACAATTAGGTGCTGATTTAGGACCATTATTATCAGCATTTTATGTGCAACTACGATCAGCTATTTCCTTTGCATATGAATGTAAATTAACAGAAATCACACTATTATTAGAAACTTTAATTGAGATTTATAATACATTTGAAGAAGAGATACCGACACAACAAAAATTAAAAAAGATATTATACTCTTTTTATTATGATAACGTAGAACACATTGTAAGCGGTCGATTACGAGAACAGCTTGATCCAACC
>CAYJKD010000036.1:10159-15771 GCA_964370595.1 uncultured Lachnospiraceae bacterium | reverse complement strand
CCAGAAACAACGGTGCCAGAAACAACCATAGCCCCAACGACAGCAGCTCCAACGACAGCACCTACAAGTGAAAGTACAACAGCTGAAAATTCCACGGAAGATATTACAAATGATAGTGATGGAGATAGTAACAATGGTAATATTGGCTTTGGAAATTCAGATGGTTTGGTAAATGTAGATTTTAGTTCAACTATGATATCAGAAACCTCAGAAAGTGAGACAATCTTACCGAGTCAAAGTTTAATTGAAGATACAAGTGTTAATGTTGAAAGTAATCAAAATATAGAACAGCCTACCATAACGATTTTGTCTTCTGGAGGGGTTCAAATTGATACAAAAATCAAAAATGAAGATCCGCTTTCAGTAGAAATAAACGAATTACCAATTCCCCTTGGACTGTATAAAGTAGAAGAAGGGGTTGTTGATATTCAAAGAGAAGCATTTGTTTCACTAGAGGATGGAGAACATCGTATTAACATTATTTATGAAAAAGGAAATCTTGAAACAACAATCATAAGTGATGAAGGGGTGCCACTTAGTGGATTTATCAGTGCACAAAACTTGCCATTAGGAGCGACTTGGAGCTTGTTTGGATTAGTGATGACAATTCTTAGCTTTTCTTTGGCAATAATTTATGGAGCAAAAAAAGAAACAATAAAAGAAGCAGAAGATATACATGAAATTGTTGAAGAGAGTTTTAACAGAAAACAAAGTAGTAGATATCGAAGATTAAAATTGATAAGTATTATGTTAGCAAGCGTAAGTTTTCTTGTTTTGATAATGACACAAGATTTTAAACTTCCAATCGGTTTCTTTGATCAATATAGCATATTGTTTGCAACCATTAGTATTATTATAATTGCAATTGGATTTATGTTTAAGCAAGAGGAATAAATAAAATCCTCATATATCAAGTCTACTCCTGAGAGGTATTTGATATATGGGGATTTTTGCAATGAAAAATAAATTATTGCTGTTTTTTTAATTGGAGTTTATAATATTCAAATTTTTCGTTTTTGCAAATATCTGAGAAAATACATCCTTCACAATTTGGATTTTTTGCTTTACAGTGATACCGCCCAAAAAATATAAAACTATGATGTGCCTGATTCCAACGGTTACGATCTAACTTTCGCTTTAATTTGCGTTCGATATCTTCTACCTTGTCATCAAATTTTGCAAGTCCTAGTCGCTTAGATACGCGTTCCACATGAGTATCGACAGCAAATGCAGGAATATGAAACGCTACAGACAGTACCACATTCGCCGTTTTACGTCCAACGCCAGCTAATTGGGTTAGTTGATTCATGGTTGAAGGTACATTACCGTCGTAATCTCTCACTAAAGCAGTTGCAAGGGACTTAATCATTTTTGATTTGTTCCGATATAGTCCAATGGTTTTTAGAAGGTCTGCAATTTCTTGTTCATCCCCCTCCATAAGTTGCTTTGGTGTGGGAAAACGTTTGAATAATGCAGGAGTTACTTTATTAACAGCTTCATCTGTAGTTTGGGCACTGAGTACGACAGCAACAATCAATTCATAGGGGTTATTATGATGTAGTGCACACTCTGCATTGGGAAACATTTTTTCCATTTCATCTAAAATATAATTGGTATCCAAAATAAAGACCTACTTTCTATGTGTATAAAATCTATTTATAAAATATTATAAAGGGTTTTATTTATTTCTACAAGTGATAATGTAGAACCATTAATTGACTTCAAATCTATTTTTTGATATGATACTCTCTAGAACTATTAGGAAACTGTTATATTAAGTAGGAGGCTTTTTGTTTTGAAAAAAGAATTAGAAAATAATTTTAGAAATATTGTAGTTAATCAAATACCACTAATCGATGTACGAGCACCAATTGAATTTGAAAAAGGTGCTTTTCTTACGAGTGTAAACATTCCAATCATGGATGATGAACAACGCAAGTTAGTAGGAATCAAATACAAAGAAGAAGGAAATGAAGAGGCAACAAAGCTTGGATACCAATTGGTGTCTGAAAAGGATCGAGAACAAAAAACTCAACAATGGATTCAATTTATTGAAAATAATCCAGAAACCATGATTTATTGTTTTCGAGGAGGGTCTCGCTCGAGAATTAGTCAAGAGTGGATTCGTGAAAGAATACCTGAGGGAGTTACTAGACTAGAAGGTGGATATAAAGCATTTCGTAATTTTCTAATAGATACATTAGAAATGAAAAATTGTAAAATGAAACCGATTTTATTAGGTGGTTGTACTGGATGTGGTAAGACAATTTTGCTTAAAAAGTTAGCGAATGTAATTGATTTAGAACACATAGCTAATCATAGGGGTTCTTCTTTTGGTAGAAAACTCCAAGGGCAACCTTCTCAAATTAATTTTGAAAATAATTTAGCATTTTCATTGATCCAACTAGAAGAAAAGGGATTTTCACACATGATTTTAGAAGATGAAGGAGCACATGTAGGAACTAATTATTTGCCACTTAGTACAAAAGCCTATTTAGATGAAGCTGGACTTGTAGTAATGGATGTTCCTCTTGAGAAACGTATTCAAGTGACTCTAGATGAATATGTTATAGAAGAGCAGCAGGCATATATTAATGCCTTTGCAGGAAATGTAGAAATAGGAATGGAGCAGTGGAAAATTTATATCACTGAAAGTGTAAAACGCTTAAAAAAGAGATATGGAGAGCACCGCATGAATTTGATGTTGAAAATGATTGAGGATGCGTACCAAAACCAATTAAAAACAGGTAATTATGAAGGTCATGAAGCTTGGTTAGCTACTATGCTTAGAGATTATTATGACCCAATGTATCAACATCAAATAAAGAATCGAACAAAAACGGTAATATTTCAAGGAAATGAAGAAGAGGTATATGAATATTTATTGACAAAACAATGATTAAAAATAAAGTGACAAAAAATAATAAAAGAAACATCGCAGTTGACTGATAATAGTGAATCGTTTATAATTATAAGTGAAATTAGATTATGTCAAGTGTTTGGGGGATGTTTATATGGGATATTCCAAAATTATATTATTATTAGCATTGATAGTTAGTGTTATATTTTCAGGTTTTTCCTATCGCAACGATCAGAATATAAATAAAGATCGAATCAATCTAGTATTATCAATCTATACAGATCGCACAGTTGCAGCTTTTGAAGGAGCGACTCAGACCAATGAAATCATAGGAAGAGTTGTTGAATTAGGGCATGGGGAAATATCAGAAGCTAGCTTTGAATCATTAGCAGTGGCAATTTATGATAAAAGTGCACATTATGGCATTGGATATCTACCTGATGGGGTTGTAACATACATGTATCCACTTGAAGGAAATGAAGATGTTATAGGTCATAATGTACTTACTTCGGATGTAACGGCTAAAGATGCTAAATTAGCAAGAGATACGAAAACATCTGTATTTTCAGGTCCATATCCTCTTATTCAAGGTGTTTCAGGAATTGTGGTCAGAAAACCGGTTTATATAGAGAAAAGTGGAGAAGAAGAATTTTGGGGATTTATTGCTACGATTTTAAATCCAGAAATGATTTTAGAAAAATATGCAAGAATCGGTGAACTTGAAGATTTAGGATATGAGTTTTTGATTGAGTCTGATTATAACGGTAATAAAATTGAGTTATTATCTTCAGCGGAGTTTGATTCGAAACATGCGATTAAACGAAATTTTGACGTGCGAGGAAATCAGTGGAGCTTTTCATTGTATCGGACAGGGGTAGAAGGAGAGAATATAATAAAAAATCTTATTATATTATTATTAGGTATTGCAATATCGATACTGTTTTATTTGATTTATGATAGCAGCGAGAAAAAACATAAACGAATTCGTGAAGAATCTTATATGGATCAATTAACAAATGTTTATAATAGAAAAATTTTAGATACATTTGGAAAGAAGGGATGTAAATATTCCAATGGATATACGTTGTTTTATATTGACCTAAATGATTTTAAACCAGTGAATGATCAATATGGACACGAGATGGGAGATAAACTGTTATACGCTTATGCACAACGGTTGAAAAGCAATTTCCGATCAGGATCTACAATTATCCGTATGGGTGGGGATGAATTTGTTGTAATTGTAAAAGGAAATTTTGAAGAGGAACAAATTAATCAATTTAAAGACCGATTGCTTGCACTTTCTAAAAAAGAGTTTATTATCAACAAAATAGAGATTCATATTTCAGCGAGTATCGGTTCAGCGAGTTGCCCTGATGATGGAAATACATTTGAAGAAATTTTAGGAAAAGCAGATAAACAGATGTATGCTAGGAAAAAAGAAGGAAAAAAAGAACTTGAATAATAACCCGATTAAAATCTATATCCTATACGGAATTTATATCATGATTGGACTTTTGACAGGATGTAAAGCACAACAAATTACATTAGATAAAATAGAAGAAACCAAATTTGAGATTGTGATTGAAACAGAAATAGCATCCGAAACAGATGATATTATTCGTATTGAAATTAATGAAGAAGAATCATTAAAAGAAGAATCAAATACAGAGAAACAGATACCTGAGATTTTGTTTGCAGGAGATATCTATCTATCGAGTCATGTGTTAAATGCATATGACCAAAAAGGAATTGATGGCGTGTTAGATGATGGGTTTCAACAAGTAATTGCCCAAAGTGATTTTTTTATGTTAAATCAAGAATTTGCATTTAGCAATCGAGGAGAACAAGCACCTGATAAAGAGTATACGTTTCGATTGCCAACAGATCGCATTGATATTTTTAAAGAAATAGGAATTGATGGAGTAAGCCTTGCAAATAATCATGCGCTTGATTTTGGAGTGATAGCACTTCAAGACTCCATTCAACTATTAAATGAAAATCAAATTTTAAATGCAGGAGCAGGAAATTCTCTAGAAGAAGCAATGGAAGCAATCTATGTTGAAGAACAAGGTAAGAAAATATCGATATTATGTGGAACAAGAGTGATACCAGTATATGAATGGGGAGCTACAAAAACGAATCCAGGAATGCTGTCAACCTATGACCCGGCGAATTTAGTATCAGCTATAATACGAGAAAAGGAACATTCTGACTATGTAATTGTTTATGTTCATTGGGGAATTGAACGTGCAACCATACCAGAAGAATATCAAAGAAATCTAGCGAAGCAGTATATTGATGCTGGAGCAGATCTGGTAATTGGAAGTCATCCACATGTGTTGCAGGGAATGGAATATTATAATGAAAAACCAATTATTTATAGCTTGGGTAATTTCATATTTGGTAGTTCAATTCCTAGTACTGCACTTGTTCAGGTAGAGTTTGCAGAGCAATTGAAGATTAAATGGATTCCTGGAACTTCTTCTAATGGGTATACGAATTCAATCCAAGATACCCAAGAGCAAATTGAATTTTATCAATACATAGAAAGTATTTCAACTGGAGTTTCCCTTGATAACAATGGCTATGCATCAATAAACTATGATTAAAAGACCATTTTTTAATGGTCTTTTTCAATGAAATATAAAAGTATAATGAAAGATACTATGTAATAGAGAACGATGGAACTAAGTGGTTATCATCTGATTAAGAATAAATGGAGTTGTAAAGTATGAGCAAAATAGAAAAA
>CAYJKD010000036.1:7992-10149 GCA_964370595.1 uncultured Lachnospiraceae bacterium | reverse complement strand
TGGAGTAGATAGTGCAACCACTGCTTATATACTGATGGAAGAAGGATATGAAGTTTTTGGAATTACATTAAAATTATTTGAAAATCCTGAAGTTGAAATTGCGAAAAGTGTAGCAAAAAAATTGGGAATCAAACATTATGTTCTTGATTTGTCTGAGTATTTTCAAGTAGAAGTGGTAGATCGATTTATTGATACCTACCTAGAAGGAAAAACACCCAATCCCTGTTTATACTGTAATAAAAAAATCAAATATGGAAGAATGCTGGAGGAAGCAAAAAAGTTAGGTGCAGATTATGTAGCATTAGGTCACTATGCATGTATAACAAAAGAAATAGATGGATCATATCATATCTATAAAGCAAAAGCAGCTAGAAAAGATCAATCTTATGTTTTGTATCAGCTAAAGCAAGAACAATTAGAATCAATCTTATTACCACTTGGTTCTCTTGAGAGTAAAGACGAAGTTCGAAAAATCTTAAAAGAACAAATTCCTGAAATAGCACACAAAAAAGATAGCAATGATATCTGCTTTACAGATGGAGTTGATTTCAGAGAGTTTATTCAAATACATAGGCCCAATATTAAAATAGAAGGAGACTTTGTTTTAAGTACTGGAGAAGTATTAGGAAAACATAAGGGGTATTATCATTATACGATTGGACAAAAAAGAGGTCTCGGACTTAGTCATGATAATCGATATTTCGTCTCTGAAATCCGCAATAAGGAAAGACAAGTCGTTGTTACAATGGATGAAATGCATCTATACAAAAATGAAATATTTGTTACTGATTTGACATTTATCAATGACCGATATAAAGAATATGAAACATTGGAGTTAGAAGTGAAACTTTGCCAATGGGGATATTTTATTAAAGCAACGCTTCATCAGTGTTCAGGTTATGTAGGACGTGTTGTTTTTCAAAAGCCAGAACGTGCACCAGCACCAGGTCAAGGTGCCGTGTTTTATATTGGGGATGAGCTAATTGGTGGAGGAACCATTCATTCATAAAAAAAGCGAAGTGGAGTTGGTGCAATTTCCACTTCGCTTTAACCTTTAATTGTAAAGGGATTCGACTAGATTATATACAATTTTCTAATAATCGAATACAAATAAAATCTGTATAATTTTCTTTTGTATCTTGTAAATGTTCTTGTAAAAGATGTAATCCATGTTGAATTCCTGCATCTTTTCTACATAAAACTCCTGTATGATTAGAGAGAACACCTTCGGATAAGTACTTTGCTCCAATAGCCGTGTCTTCAAGCTCTTTCCAAGTCACATTTGGGTAGAAATTCTCTAATGTGCTTTGACACTGTTTAAGTGCTTGGATATGAGATGCAACTGTTTGGATTTCTGCTATTGTAGAGGATTTTACAAATAGATGATGTTCAATCGTCAATGTATGAGTTCCAAGTATTTCATAGTTCATTAAGTCTAGGACTTTTTTTGTTTCAATCACAGTTCCTGCTAAATTGTTGTGAATTGCGACTACCCCATATTGAATGGTACCATTCATTAAAGCATCAGCAACACCTTTCGATGTAATGAGAGGACAAAAATCAATATCGGTTAGGTTTAAGTTTTTTGCAATTGCTTGTGCCGCTGCATAGGAATTACTTCCTTCCATTCCCTGATATCCAATTTTAATCATTAGTTCCTCCACTTACCATAGATCCATCCCATTCGCCAACATTTTTAGCAATTAATAAGTTGGCAGCTAAATCTCCCTGTACATTAATCGTAGTAAACGCCATATCTAGTAATCGATAAAATCCACTAATTGGTCCCATTAAATCAAAAGGTAATCCGATAATTGATAAAAATGATGCTCCAAGTACAATACCACCACCTGGAATTCCAGGTGCAGCCATATTTAAAAGAGTTGCAACGGAAATCAAGAAAATAATCGTACCTAGTTCAAGATTTAATCCGTAAAAATCTGAAACGAATACAGCTAAACAACAAAATGAACAAGCACCACCGCACATGTTAATGGTACATCCAAGAGGTAATGTGAATTGTGAAATACCACTTGGAGCTTTTAAATCATCTACGCTTACATTGATTGTAGTTGGAAGAGTGGCAGCAGAACTTGTAGTTGATAATGTTACAAGTGCAACCTTTCCGCTAGCACGAAGGAATTTCAATGGAGAAAG
>CAYJKD010000036.1:0-7982 GCA_964370595.1 uncultured Lachnospiraceae bacterium | reverse complement strand
CCATATAGCCAAACAGGTAAAACCATGACTAAGATATATACGGCTATACAAGCAAGCCAGCAAGTCAAGATATATTTTGCTAATGCTCCAAAAATCCCTGCACCATACTGTGCAATGGAGAAGGCCATAAGTGACATAACACCGATTGGCGATAATTCCATGAAGTAACCAAGCATTTTAAAGAATGCAGCTGATAAGCTATTCATAAAATCTAAAACAGGTTTTCCTTTCTCTCCACAATTCAAAATAGCAATTGCAAAGATAATTGTAAATAGAATTACAGGTAAGGTACTTCCTTTTGCTGCCGAATCAATAATGTTAGTCGGAACGATATTCATTAAAAATTCTGTAATATTAGGTGTGCTTACAGTTCCCTCATATACTGGCTGATTTTCAAACGTAGTGCCTAAACCTGGTCGAATGGTCCATGCAATCGCTAGTGATATACAGGCCGAAGCAATAAATAATACAACATAAAGTGCAACGGTCCGTATTCCAATTTTTTTTAATAACCCCCCATCACTAATGTTAGCAATACCACAAAAAACAGCAACACTAACAATCGGAATTATCATAAGCTTAATTAAATTTAGATAAATATCTCCAATTATTTTTGTTTGAATACTTAATTCTGGTAATAGTATTCCAAGTAAAACACCGACCAAAAAACCAATAGAAACCCTTAAGAATAAATTTTCTTTTTTGAATATAGTTTTCATTTGTTCCCCCTTTTAATTTTTATATAGTTTTAAAGAAAACCAACTTTATTACTTTACCATAAATCAGTTAGAATTACCATAGAGAAATTAACACTTGCAGATATATAATTCAAGGAATATACTTATGTAAGACAATCGATAGAATAAAGTGATTAGGAGAGATTATGAAATCAATACAAATGTTAATAAAGCCAGCTTCTGGTAATTGCAATCTTCGATGTGAATATTGTTTTTATTACGATGAAATGAAGAATAGAGATATAGAAAACTACGGATTTATGACCGTAGACACACTTGAAACATTAGTTAAAAAAACCTTAGGGTCAGTAACAGAAAGTTGCGGATTTGCATTTCAAGGAGGAGAGCCTACTCTCATTGGAATTGACTTTTTTTATAAACTAATAGAATTTCAAGAAAAATATAATGTAAATCATGTAACCATTCATAATGCAATTCAGACAAATGGAGTTACAATTGATGAAACATGGGCATCATTTTTTTCAAAACACCATTTTTTAGTTGGAATTTCAGTTGATGGCGTTATTCATACCCATAATAAATATCGTGTGGACGCGAAATCAAAAGGTTCTTTTGAACAAGTGATGAAAGCGATTACTTATCTAGATCAGTTTAAGGTTGATTATAATATATTGACAGTAATTAATGCACAAACAGCACAGAAAATCAAAAAAATATATGAATTCTATAAAAAAAATCAATGGAACTATTTGCAATTTATTTCGTGTCTCGATCCAATTGGAGAAGAGCCTGGTAAAAAACCATATTCATTAACTCCTAAAATCTATGGGGAATTTCTAATACAAGTATTTGAGCTTTGGTATTTAGATTTGCAGAAAAACCACCAACCATATATTCGAGAATTTGAAAATTATGTAGGTATATTGATGGGAGGGGAGCCAGAAGCTTGTAACCAAAAAGGACATTGTAGTATTCAGTGTGTAATTGAAGCAGATGGTTCTGTATATCCATGCGATTTTTATGTTAATGATGAATATCATATCGGTAATGTTTGTGAGCATACATTAGAAGAAATTATGGAAAATGGTAAAAACTGTGGATTTGTACAAGAATCTTTGGTAGTAGATGAGAATTGTAAGTCATGTAATTATTACTATATTTGCAGAGGCGGATGTAGAAGAACGCGTGACGTTCTTGAAGATGGAAGTCTTGGTAGTCAATACTTTTGTGAGGCTTATAAAATGTTTTTTGAGAAGAATCTGCCGAGGTTGAAGCAGATTGCAGCACATTTGAGAAATCAACGTCCTTTTTAGAAGAAAGGTGTGATAGGTTGAAAAAAGGATTTGGGTATTTTATCCTTGTAATGAGTATTAGTATTAGTTTTTGGAATATAGGAAAACGACTAGTGGAACAAAGACAAGCTGAACGGGTTTATGAAAAAGTACGGATCCTAAATGGGATTGAACCAGTGATATCCGATGAAAAGAATGAAATAAATGAGAAAAAAGTGTTAGATTTAAGCCAATATAGCGAAAATTATGTAGCATGGTTGTCAATAGAGGGAACAAATATTGATTATCCAATTATGCAAAACAAAAGAGATGAAACCTATTATTTAGAGCACGATTTTTTTGGTAATCCATCTCCTAGTGGCTGTTTATTTCTTGATAAAAATTGTAATGAAAAAGAAGTTGACATCTGGTTGATTCACGGACATAATATGAGAGATGGAAGTATGTTTGGTAACCTACTAGATTATCAAATGGAATCCCATTATGAAAAATATAAATTCATAACAATTTCTCAGAAAAGTGAAAAAGCAGAATATCAGATTTTATCTGCATTTTATACCACTTCTGATGCCTATGACATGTTTCCCAGTAAGGGAGAACAGGTATCCTATTTAGAATGGGTAAAAAATTGTAGTATATACGAAACGGATGTTTCAGTAGAAGAACATATGAATGTGCTGATACTTTCTACATGTAGCTACCATGTTGATGAGGGAAGGTTTGTAGTTTATGCGGTACAATCATCAGGGCTTAATGAAAAAGGGTAAAAAATAATGGCAAAAACATTAACAAAAGATTTAACAGTAGGTTCTCCTACAAAATTGATACTTAGTTTTTTTATTCCAACACTATTTGGAATATTGTTTCAGCAGTGTTATAATATGGTAGATACGATGATAGTGGGGCGCTATTTAGGTGTGGAAGCATTAGCAGCAGTAGGTGCTACGGGATCATTGAATTTTATGGTTGTAGGGTTTTGCGTTGGAGTCTGTAGTGGTTTTGCGATTCCAGTTGCACAGAGGTTTGGAGAGAAAAATTTTGTTCAATTACGTAGGTATGTTGCAAATGGGGCTTACTTGTCAGTAGCATTTGCCTTTGTGCTTACAATAGTTGTAGGATTGCTCTGCCGAAATATTTTAATATGGATGGATACCCCAGCAGATATACTAGATCAAGCATATGACTATATCTTTGTAATATTTATGGGAATTCCTATATTCTTTTTGTATAATACAGTATCAGGAATTATCCGCTCTATGGGCGATAGTAAAACACCTTTATACTTTTTAATTCTTTCTTCTGTTTTAAATATTATTTTAGACCTTGTATTTATCATTAATTTTCATATGGGTGTTGGTGGAGCTGCATTAGCGACTGTGGTTTCTCAAGGAGTGGCAGGAATCTCATGTTTACTTTATATGAAAAAAAAGTTTCCAATATTGAAGATATCAAAAAAAGAAGCAATGCCTACAAAGCATATTATGATTGCGCTGTGTAATATGGGTATTCCTATGGGATTACAATTTTCTATTACCGCAATCGGTGCAGTTGTAATTCAAATCGCTGTAAATGGCCTTGGAGCGCTTGCGGTTGCTGCAGTTACAGCAGGAGGTAAAGTAGGGCTTTTGCTTACCTGCCCATTTGATGCATTAGGTTCGACCCTTGCAACATTTGGAGGTCAAAACATAGGAGCAAAAAAATTAGATCGAATTAGTCAAGGACTTCGTTCAAGTGTGATTATTGCATTTGTTTATGCAATTGTTTCTTTTTTATTGCTATATTTATGGGGTGGTGATTTGGCAATGCTCTTTCTTGAATCAGAAGAGCCAGAAGTGCTAGAACTTGTATTAGGGCAGTCTCAAACGCTTATGAATATCAACGGATTATTTTATTTTCCACTTTCAATTGTAATTATCTATCGATTTTTAATCCAAGGTATGGGATATTCTAAAATAGCAATATTTGCAGGAGTTTGTGAAATGGTTGCACGGACGGCAGCGGCATTTTTATTAGTTCCGTCATTTGGATTTTTGGGAGTCTGTTTTGCTAATCCACTTGCTTGGATTGCAGCGGATGCATTTTTGGTTCCAGTTTATTGCAAAATTATGTCAAAGTTAAAACGGAAACATTAAGAACTTGAAATTAGCTTGACTTCATGTTTTGAGAAATTTATAATAGAAATGCAAGCAAAGTGTTAAGCATAGGGCAAACTCAAAAGCTTGTTCAAAATTTTGTTAGGAGTAGAAAGAATGAAAAAATCAAAAAAACTTGCAAAAGGGTTGATTACAGTAGGAATGTCTATGATGGCATTCATTACATCTTTTGCAAATGAAAGTACATTTATGCCTGGAACACAGGTAAATGGACTAGGAATAACTTCGATGACGACAGCAGAAGCAAAAGAGCATTTAGAGGGCTTTTATAACAAAGAATACAAGCTTACAATCACAGATAAGTATGGAAATACTGGAGTTATTAATGGCAGTGATATTGGATTTACGGTAAATCTCCCAATAGAAAAATTACAAGAGATTATGGACAAACAGATAGCAGAAGATGAAGTTGCTGGTCCTAGCGCGAATAACAGCTATATGATCTCTATGGAGAATACATATGATGAAATATTACTAATTGAACAAATCAATGCGCTTTCTCTGTGGAATCAAAATGGAACGATTATTACACAGGATGCAAGAATCTCAGATTACATACCAGAAGAACCATTTACGATTGTTCCTGAAGTGATTGGGAATAATTATAAAGTTGAGGAAACAAGAGCAGCTATTTTAAATGCTGTAAGAAATGGAAATACAGAGCTTGATCTAGCACAAGCAGGCTGCTATTATACACCAAACGTTACAGCAGAGAGCCAGACACTGCAACAGCAGTTGGAATTATTAAATAACCATAAAGGTACAGAGATTACCTATGTATTTGGTGATACAAAGGAAGTTTTAAATGCAGCGACCTATGCTACTTGGATCAATGGATTTGATGGTACAAATATTACATTTGATCAAGGAAAAGTTGCAGAGTATGTGGCAACTCTAGCAGCAACATATGATACAGTGCTTCGCGACCGTGTATTAATTGCTGCGGACGGAAGAGAAGCAATTGTGAATGGCGATTATGGATGGATGATTAATCAAGCAGAAGAAGTAAAAGGATTAATTGCAGATTTGCAAACTGGTGGAATAAAAGAGCGTACGCCTGTTTATGCAACAACAGCAGCTAGTCGTACCGGCTATGACTGGGGAGCTACTTATGTTGAAATTGACTTAACAAGACAACATGTTTATATGATAAAAGATGGAGTTGTTGTATGGGATGCTCCAACAGTAACAGGCGATGTGTCAGATGGAAATGCGACTCCAGATGGGATTTATACCTTAAAGTATAAGGAATCAGATCGTATTTTACGCGGGCCGATGCAATCGAATGGAAAATATGCATGGGAGAGTCATGTGGATTATTGGATGCCTTTTAATGGTGGAATTGGTCTTCATGATGCAAAATGGAGAAGTAGTTTCGGCGGTGAAATCTATAAAACAAATGGAAGTCATGGATGCATTAATCTACCACCAGCAAAGACAAAAGAATTTTATGATTTAGTATATAAAGGTATTCCAGTTATTTGCTATTTCTAAAACAAGTTTAGGAGGTTCCGGTGCAAGCAAATATGAAACCTAATATGAAACCCAATAATAATACTTCAAGAAAAAAACAAAGAACTACATCGAAAGGAATCATTATATGTTTGATTTTAAGTGTAGTATTGCTTGCTTTTTTTGGAATATATGCATTACTTGGAAATCGATATCAAGAGGTCTTTTTTCCTAATTCTACAGTAAATGGATTAGATGTATCCAATATGACTGCAGATGAAGTGAAAAAAGATATTGAAACAACTCTAAATGGGTACACACTAAGGCTTACAGGTAGAAATGAAGTCATTGATACGATATCAGGCTTAGAAATTCAATTACAGTCAGATTTTGATGGTAGTTTAGAAGAAATTATTGAAAATCAATCAGTACTAGCATGGGGGTTTTCTTATTTGGAAGAAAAATCGTATCAGTTGGAAACGATTTTGCATTTTGACGAACAGAAATTAGAGGGAGCAATTGAAGGGATGACCTTTTTTCAAGAGGAAAATATGGTTGAACCAGTGGATGCTACAATTTCAGACTATGAAGAAGGTTATGGTTATACAATAAAAAAAGAAGAACTAGGTTCTGTTGTAGATCAGGAACGATTAAAAAGTGCAATCATTCAAGCTGTTATGGAATTGAAAACAGAATTATTGCTAGAAGAGGTAAATGTATATCAAGAACCAGATGTGATGCAAATCGACCCCCAACTTATGGATCAATTAGAAGAATGGAATCAGTATGCACAAGTTGTAATTGAGTATCAGTTTGGAGATAAGAGCGAAGTGGTTGATGGCGCACGGATCAGTCAATGGATTGTAGAAGGTAGTACTAGTAGTCCTGTGCTAGATAATGAAAAAGTTAAGGAATTTGTTTCACAACTGGCAAAAGAATATAATACTGCATATACGAAAAAAACATTGCAAACCACAGATGGGCCTATGGTTGAAATTATAAAAGGTGACTATGGTTGGAGAATTAATCAAACAGCAGAGGCAGCAGCCTTAGCTGAGTTGATTCGTTCTGGACAAAGCCAAGTGAGAGAGCCAATTTATACACAGACAGCGAATTCCCATGGGGAAAATGATTATGGAGATACTTATGTGGAGGTAAATTTAACTTCACAGCATTTGTATTTTTATAAAGATGGAGAATTGCTTGTAGAAGCAGATTTTGTATCAGGGAATGCATCAAAAGGATGGGAAACTCCAGATGGAGCTTATCCAATTACATATAAACAGAGGAATGCTACACTTTCTGGAGAAGATTATGATACACCTGTAGACTATTGGCTTCCATTTAATCGAAATATTGGCCTCCATGATGCAAAATGGAGAAGTGATTTTGGAGGAGATATCTATAAAACGAGTGGTTCTCATGGATGTATTAATTTACCACATGAAGCAGCAAAAATCATATATGAAAATATCTCAGCAGGTATGCCAGTTCTTTGCTATTATTTAGAAGAGGAAGAAGTAGAAGATTATTTAGGTCCAACTCAAGAATCTGAAGTGGAAGAGAGCACTTCTGCCAGCGAACCAATTCAAGAACCTGAGGCTGAATCAGAAACAACAGTTGAAAATTCAACAGCTATAGAATCTGAAGAGTCATCAGAAGCACAAGAAGAATCACAAACCGAAGTGGAAGCTCCAGAAACTTCAGTGCAAGAATCGGAAGAAGAATCGACAGTAGAACCTACAATTGCTCCTTTTGAATCAGAAGAATCATCAAATGAATCGGAAGAGCCATCAAGTAGTGCCCCTATAGAAGTGGGGCCTGGAGTATAGAATGAAAATAGAGGTACATGAGTACCTCTATTTTTGTGTCAAAATTTAGTCGTAGAACGAATAAAAATATCGGGAGAAATTACAATTTTTTGAGAAACATGGTTTCCTTTAAAAATATTCATAATGGATTCAACTGCAGTAATGCACAACGATTCGACTTTATTATCAATACTTGTAATTTCTGGCTCTGTACTAATGGCATACCCCGAGTTATTATATCCAACTACTGAGAGTTGGTCAGGAACTTTGATATTATTTCGTATCGCATATTTTACCGCACTTACAGCTAAAATATCATCAGAAGTTAAAATTCCATCGAAAGGAATATTCTTAGATTGCAAATCTTCTAATAGCTTCAAGCACTTAGGAATACTCTTATCACATTGGTGAATTGAATAAGGAGTACATGTTAGGCTATACTTATTTAGTGCATCGAGATATCCTTGTAATTTGTTTCTTCCACTATAAGACTTACTAGAGTAGAGATACAAAATATTTTTACAACCAGATTGAATTAACTTTTCTGTGGCTGATAAGGTTGCTTGATGGTCATCA
>CAYJKD010000035.1:0-15839 GCA_964370595.1 uncultured Lachnospiraceae bacterium | reverse complement strand
CTTTAATATAACGAGCGATAAAGTCCATTGGTCCTGGACGATACAAAGAGATTCCTGCAATGACATCTTCAAGTTTTTCAGGTTTTAGCTCCTTCATAAAGCTTTTCATACCTGAACTTTCCAACTGGAAAATCCCATCACACTTTCCTGTTCCAATGGATGCTAAAACATCTTTATCATCATAATCAATGGTATCTAGGTCGATGGTAATCCCATGATTTTTTTCAATTTGCTGTTGTGAGTTTTGAATTACCGTTAAGGTTCGTAGTCCTAGAAAATCCATTTTTAAAAGACCTAACTCTTCTAATGTTGTCATGGTAAATTGTGTTGTAATACTACCATCTGATGCCCTCGATAGCGGAACGTATTCATCCACAGAAGCCTTACTGATTACAACACCAGCTGCATGCATAGAGGAATGCCTTGGAAGTCCCTCTAATCGCATAGACATATCTAATAGGTTTCTTACTACCCCATCCATCTCATATAAACTTTTTAGCTCTTTATTTTGCTTTAAAGCCAATTCCAGTGTCATTCCAATTTCGGTTGGAATCATCTTTGCAATGGAATCACACTGTGCATAAGGCAAATCTAGTACACGACCTACATCTCGTATCACTCCCTTCGCTGCTAATGTACCAAAGGTAATAATTTGCACTACACGGTCCGTTCCATATTTCCTTACCACATAGTCAATTACTTCTTGTCTTCGTTCGAAGCAAAAATCGATATCGATATCAGGCATTGAAATTCGTTCAGGATTCAAAAATCGCTCAAATAGTAATTGATATTTTAACGGATCAATATCTGTAATCCCAAGGCAATAAGAAACAATGCTTCCTGCAGCCGACCCTCTACCTGGTCCTACTCGTATCCCATTTGATTTCGAATAGTGAATAAAGTCCCATACAATTAAAAAATAATCGACATAGCCCATGGATTCAATTACGCCCAATTCATAATCTAATCGATCGGTGTGTTCTTGTGTTAGTTCCTTATAGTGGTGTTGCAGTCCTTCTTCACATAGCTTTCTCAAATACGTTGATGCTTCCCAGCCTTCTGGGACACCATACTCAGGTAATTTTGTAACTCCAAATTCTATCTCAACATTACATCGTTGAGCAATTTTATGTGTATTTTCAAGTGCCTCATATGCATAAGGAAACAATTTTTTCATCTCTTCTTCAGATTTACAATAAAACTGACCGCCTTCATAGCGCATTCGATTTTCATCCGATACTTTTTTCCCTGTCTGAATACAAAGAAGGATATCGTGAGCCGTTACATCATCTTCAAATGTATAATGCACATCATTGGTTGCTACTAGATCAATTTCTAATTCCTTACTCAATCGAAGCAAACCTTGATTCACTTGCTTTTGCTCTGCTATTCCATGATCTTGAAGTTCTAAAAAGAAGTTACCTTTTCCAAATATAGACTGATAACGAAGGGCTGACCGCTTCGCATCTTCATATAGTCCACGCATAATATACTTTGATACTTCACCTGCCAAACAAGCACTTAATGCAATAATGCCCTCATGATATGTTTCAAGTACTTCATAGTCTACTCGAGGCTTATAATAAAATCCATCTACAAATCCTTTCGAAACGATTTTCATTAAATTTTCATATCCTTTATTCGTTTCTGCTAAAAGGATTAAATGATAATATCGATCTTCTCCGCTAACATTTTCCCGATCAAAGCGAGATCCAGGAGTTACATAAACTTCACAACCGATAACTGGTTTGATCCCTGCTGCATGTGCTTGTCGGTAAAAATCAACAACCCCAAACATCACACCATGGTCGGTAATTGCAATGCTGTCCATTCCTAAATTTTTTACCTGGGCAATCAATTCTTTTATCTTGCTCGATCCATCAAGCAGACTATATTCTGTATGGACATGCAAATGAGTAAATGCCATATCTGCTCCTCTTTCTTTATCTATTAAAAACACAAAAGCCCTTGAATCATTATTTACAGATTCAAAGGCCCTTGGAATAATTAGTTATTAGTTAAATATTTTTCTATATTTGCTACTGCGTTTTCTTCATCAGAACCATCTGCACATACAGTAATTTCTTCTCCGTTGGCAAGACCCAATGTCATCATTCCCATGATACTTTTTGCATTGACCCTTTTTGAATCACACTCAACATAGATATGGCTATTAAACTGACTTGCGACTTGAACGAGTACGGCTACCGGTCTTGCTTCTAATCCCGACTCTAGCCCTACAGTAACAGTTTTTCTAATCATAATTATCCTCCTCATTTCAAAACACTCATAAACCGAACTTTCCATCTTTAAGTTTTTCGGCTATTCCACTTAACTTTCTCAGCCTGTGGTTGACTCCCGACTTTCCGACGGGCGGTTCTAGGGACTCCCCCAATTCTTTTAGTGTTGCATCTGGTTTTGCCAATCGTAACTCTGCAATTTCGCTTAAATTACCTGGCAATTGATGAAAACCTAAGTTTTCTTTAATATATGTGATATCTTCCACCTGTTTTACCGCAGCTTGATCCGTTTTATTGATATTTGCTGTTTCGCAATTCACTTTACGATTTACACTGTTTCTCATCTCTTTTAGAATTCGAATGTTTTCTAATTCCATCAGAGCAATGGGAGCATCCATTACATTTAAGACATCTACAATCTGATTACCTTCCTTCAAATATACTACATGATATTTCTTTCGCAGTATAATCTTTGCATCTAATTGAAATGAAGCAAGTAGTAATTTTATTTGTTCTGCCTTTTCAGAAGTATGACATGCGATTTCATAATGGTAGAATTTTTCTGGGTCACTCATTGAGCCTGCTGCTAAAAATGCACCTCTTAAAAAAGCACGTTTACAGCAACTTTGCTGTATAACAATATTTTTCAACACCGAAAGATTTTCACCAATATCGCCATTCTTATCAATCAACTTTGTCGCTTGTAAGATACGCATTGCATCTTCATGATCATTTACCCAAACGCTATACATAGCATTTCTGTAAACCTTTGTTCCTTGTCTTATAGAAACATCAATATCTATATTAAATGTTTTTTTCAATAATGTAAAGTACTTTCTTGCCACCAAACGATTTTCCGTATTGATTTTTATGCAATAGCAGTTATCTACTGATATTTCTACTTTCCCACAAAAGCTGATAATTGCAGCAATTTCAGCGATTAAGCAATGTCTTGCTTGGCATTCTTGTTTTGCAAGTTCTTCTTTTATATCTGCCGAAAATGACATCTCGTACTCCAATCATTACTTTTCTATGTCTCTATGCTCTATTCGTACACCAATTGCTTGATTATTTACCAGTTTTGCATGTAACTCTTTTGCAATCGTTACAGATCTATGCTTTCCTCCAGTACATCCAATTCCGATTACTAATTGGTTTTTCCCTTCTTGCACATACTTCGGTATCAAAAATTCCATCATATCGTTCAATTTTTCACAAAATTCATCTGCTACTCCATCTTGCTTTACGAAATTGCGCACATTGATATTTTCCCCTGTTTCTTTTTTTAGGTCTTCCTCGTAATAAGGATTTGGCAAAAAACGTACATCAAATACAAGATCTGCATCCACTGGAATTCCGTGTTTGAAACCAAAGGATAGCACACTTACCATCAAGTTTTTAAATCCTTCTTCCTTAATAACAATACGCTCTAATTCATAGCGAAGTTCTCTTGTTAAAAGTTGGCTTGTGTCTAGAATAAAATCAGCTTTTTCTTTTAAAAACTTTAAAAGCTTACGTTCCTTTTCAATTCCATCTGTAATTCTACCAAAAGATTCCAATGGATGCGAACGTCTCGATTCTTTGTAACGCTTAATCAAAATCGGGTCGCTACTATCAAAAAACAGCATTTGATAGTTTAACTCTGCAGTTGTCCATTCTCCTAAAACATGCTCTAATTCTGGTAGCTCTTTCCCACTGCGTACATCGATACCTAATGCAACTCGGTCATATGTATCTGGGCTTTTCACTAATAATTCTGTGAATTTTTTCATTAAAGGAATCGGTAAATTATCAACACAATAGTAACCTCTATCTTCTAACATTTTTAATGCTACTGTTTTTCCAGCTCCAGACATTCCGGTAATAATTACAAGTTTCATTATTACTCTCCTTTAAATCCTAACAGTTTTACTTCTAATTCCAGTTCTACCTCATAGGTATCTTTTATCACTTTTTTTACGTGTTCACAAAGATTTAAAATATCAGACGCTGTAGCATTTCCTCTATTGATTACGAATCCACAATGCTTTTCTGATACTTGTGCATCTCCAACCCTATATCCACGGAGTCCTGAATCTTGAATTAACTTTCCTGCAAAATGATTAGGTGGTCTTTTAAAAGTACTTCCAGCACTTTTATATTCCAAAGGTTGCTTTTCTTTTCTTTGGCTATTCAAAGAATCCATGCTCCCTTTAATTTCTTTTTCATTCCCTTCCAACAATTCCAATGATACATTTAAGACAATCCATTGGTGCTTTTTGATACAACTTGTGCGGTAACCAAGTTCTAACTCTTCAACCGTCACTTCTTTGATCAATCCATCTTTCGTCAATACAGTTGCTTTTGTGACAATATCTTTCATTTCGCCACCATATGCACCTGCATTCATAACCACTGCGCCTCCAATTGTACCTGGAATGCCAGATGCAAATTCTGCACCTTTTAAGGATGCCTTACATGCTTTATTCGCTACTGCGGATAAAATTGCACCTGCTCCTGTTGTAATCTTATTTCCTGAAACTTCAATACTTGACCACATTTTTCCAATAGGAATAATACATCCATTATAGCCATCATCGCTTACTAATAGGTTACTTCCATTCCCAATCACTTCAAATGGAATTTGATACTGATTGCAAAGTTGTATTACTTTTTGAAGTTGATCAATTGTGTTAGGCTCTAAGTAATAAGATGCATTGCCTCCCACACCAAACGTGGTATGTTTCTTCATCGGTTCCTCAAGTTTTATCTGCTCTAATTCTAGTATCTCTTTTATATCTTGTAAAAATGCCAATGCAAAGCCTCCTTAAATCCCACCTTTTGTCAAGTTTGCTTGCACACGATTATACAATTCTTGTGCTGCATTATATCCCATTTTCTTCTGACGATAATTAACTGCAGCAGATTCAACAATAATCGCTAAATTCCTACCTGGACGAATCGGAATGTTATGACAAACAATTTGATTTCCTAAGACTTCTGTATATTCTTCTTCTAATCCTAGTCTATCATACTCTTTTTCTCTGTCCCAATCTTCAAGTTTAATAACCATGTCGATTCCTTGTGTATCTTTAACACTTTCCACCCCAAAAAGAGCTTTTACGTCAACAATACCAATTCCTCTAAGTTCAATCATATGTTTTGTAATATCTGGTGCACATCCAATTAATGTGTCATCACTTACTTTTCTAATCTCAACAACATCATCTGTTACTAAGCGATGGCCTCGTTTGATTAGCTCTAGTGCAGCTTCGCTTTTACCAATTCCGCTTTCGCCCATAATTAGCACACCTTCACCATATACATCGACTAAAACACCATGAATACTAATACAAGGAGCAAGTTTTACTTTTAACCAACGGATTACTTCTGCCATTAAGTCAGACGTTGTTTTATCTGATTTCAAACAAGGGATTTGATAGTGCTTACACAAATCAATCATATCTTCATCTGGTTCTAACTGACGACTATATACAATACAAGGCACTTCACATGATAATAGTTTTTCATAAATTTCCACACGACGCTCTCTTGTTAATGTTCGTAGGTACTCATGCTCTACAAATCCAATAATTTGAATTCGTTCTTTATCAAAATAATCAAAAAAACCTGTCAACTGTAAAGCTGGACGATTTACATCCGGATGAGTTAAAACAATTTTATCTGTGTCAATACTGTCAATAACCGAGTTTAATTTCATTTTATTAATTAGTTCTGTAATGGTTACACCTTGCATATGGCACTCTCCTTTAATCTATTATGTAATATAAAATATAGCATATACTTCTCTTTAATAGTAACACATTCTTATTCACTTGTCATTAGATACCTTTTTGAAAGAATTTATAAACTGCAGTTGCAGCTTTTTGGTTCATCCCTTCAACTTCTGCTAATTCTTCGACTTGAGCAGCCTTCACATTATCAATACTTTTAAAATGCCTCATCAATGCTTTCCTTCTAACGACTCCAATTCCTTCAATATCATCCAATATGGATTTTACTTGTGTTTTTGCACGCAAACTTCTATGATATTCAATTGCAAAACGATGCGCCTCATCTTGAATCCTCGTCACAAGACGAAAACCTTCTGAACGCTTGTCTAACTCTAGTTCTTTTCCTTGGTACAAAAGTGCTCTCGTTCTATGGTTATCATCCTTAACCATGCCACACACAGGTATTGTTAACTGTAATTGCTCAAGTACCTCTAATGCAATATTCACCTGTCCTTTTCCGCCATCCATTAAAATTAAATCTGGAAATTTTGTAAAGCTACCGAATTCTTCTGATATTTGACGCTCCTTCAAGCCATGTTGGAATCTACGTGTTAGCACTTCACGCATCGACCCATAATCATCAGATCCTATTATCGTCTTAATCTTAAATTTTCGATAATCGCTTCTTTTGGGCTTTCCATGTTCAAATACGACCATAGATCCTACAGAGTTCACTCCTGATGTATTTGATATGTCAAAAGCTTCCACACGTATAATTTGCTCTTGTTGAATCAAATTTGCAATCTGTTCCATTGCACCTTTCGTGCGAGCCTCTTCTCGTCTTAATTTTTCTCTATTTTGATCCAATATTAAACATGCATTTTTCCTAGCAAGCTCTACTAATCTTACTTTTTCTCCTTTTTGAGGTACCAAAATTTTCACTTTTTGACCTTTTTTTTCACTAAGCCATGCACTTAAAATATCTTTATCCTCTACCTCAGATTGCATCCAAATCTCACGAGGCAATAATGGTGTCCCTCCGTAAAATTGCTTGATAAAACTTGATAGTATTTGATCATTTTTTTCATCTAGTGCAATGGTCATATGAAAGTGTTCCCTTCCGATCATTTTTCCCTCTCTTACGAAAAACACTTGAACTACAGCATCCTTTTCATCTTTTGAGAGTGCGATAATGTCATGATCTTCTTGGTTACTATTGGTCATTTTTTGCTTTTCTGCTACCTTTATTACGCTTGCAATCAGTTCACGATATTCAATTGCTTTTTCAAAAGCAAGTTCATCGGATGCTTGTTGCATCTGCTTTTGCAATAAATTTACTACCTTATCATATTTACCATTTAAGAATTCTAATACCTCATCAATATGCACTTTATATTCTTCTTGTGAGATGTAACCTTGACAAGGGGCATCGCATTGTTCAATATGATAATTCAAACAAGGACGTTCTTTTTTTATATCTCTTGGTAGGTTTCGATTGCATGTTCTTATTTTATGAATTTTATGGATTAATTCAATCGTATCCTTTACTGCACCAACACTTGTATAGGGGCCAAAATATCGATTTTTATCTTTTTTAATATCTCTTGATAATAATACTCTTGGAAATGCCTCATGTACCGTTACCTTAATATATGGATATGTTTTATCGTCCTTTAGCATTGTATTGTATCTTGGACGATGTTCTTTTATCAAATTGCACTCAAGAACCAATGCTTCTAATTCCGAATCTGTAACGATATATTCAAATCTATGAATCCGCATAACCATCTGGTCAATTTTTGAACTTTTTATTCTGCTTGATTGAAAATATTGTCGTACTCTATTTTTTAAATTAATCGCTTTTCCTACATATATGATTTCGTCTTTTACATCCCGCATTAGATACACACCTGAATTTAATGGAAGTTTTTTTAATTCTTCTTCAATACAAAACATTTCTGCCTCCTAATATATCACCTAAGATGAGTTCCATCATAACGGTCTTGTAATTGTAGATAGGATTGAATCCCATCAATTTGCTGTATATAATCTCCTACAAGGGGAGCCATGTCTAACACCACATAGATACTATCTAGCTCTTTTTGACTTCCACTAGTTTTCAATTGATGTAAACAGTGCAATTTTGCTTCTAATGTATTTGCTTCTAGAAAGTCAAGTAGTACTGGGTGTGGAACAGACTCGTGTATTACTTCATCTTCGAGCTTCTCTTGTATCTTATCCTGATTATTTTCTATCGTTGTAATCATCTGTACTTGTTCAAATCGATAGTGTTGTAAAACATCTGGATATTTCTGCCGATCCACTTCGCTTAAAAACATGGAAAGTGGTCTTGCATATGTATTAAAATCCCCATATAAAGCTTGGTAAATTACCAACTCCTCTTCCGTTTCCGAATGCTTTGCAACGGTAATAATCTGATACAATTTATTTTTAAAGTGTTTGTAAAATTGTCCTGGTACTATAGTTCTTTCCATATTTATTGATTCCTCCTTACTCACATCACTCGATATTCACTTCGTTTGATACCAAGGTTAAAAGAATCTGTAGGTACTCATGATTAAAATACCTTTTGACCCTTCCGTCTTAATTTAGTATAACATAAAATCCACAAACTGTTTAGATAGGAGTTTAAGATTTGAATATTTTCTTCATAGAATCATATGGTATAAACTAATTTATTAAATTAATCACTCTTAATTTCTATGAATTTCCACTTGCTACTTTCACTTCTTCGCTGTATGATAACAATAAGAGTTGCAAAATGAATTCAGTTATATTATACTTTCTTTTTACAGAATCGAAAGGAGTCCTATAATGAAGATTGGATTTGACAATCAAAAATATCTCACAATGCAATCCGAGCATATTCGTGAACGAATTGCTCAATTTGGAGATAAGCTTTATTTAGAATTTGGAGGAAAGTTATTTGATGACTATCACGCCTCTAGAGTGCTTCCGGGATTTGCACCGGATAGTAAATTGAAAATGTTATTGCAACTGAGCAATCAAGCAGAAATTGTAATTACCATTAATGCTGCTGATATAGAAAAAAACAAAGTTCGTCAAGATTTAGGTATTACTTATGACTTAGATGTAATACGCTTGATTCAAGAATTTCAAGAGGCGGGATTATACGTGGGAAGTGTAGTCATTACCCGTTATTCTGGTCAATCGTCTGCTGACCTATTCAAGACCAAACTCGAAAAACTTGGAATTAGTGTTTATCGCCATTACCCAATCGAGCGCTACCCAAATGATATTAGCCATATTGTCAGTGACGATGGATATGGAAAAAATGATTATATTGAAACAACAAAACCTCTTGTAATCATTACTGCTCCTGGTCCAGGAAGTGGAAAAATGGCAACTTGCCTTTCACAGCTTTACCATGATCATAAACGTGGAATCAAAGCAGGATATGCTAAATTCGAAACATTTCCTATTTGGAATCTTCCTCTCAAGCATTCCGTTAATATCGCTTATGAGGCTGCTACTGCTGATTTAAATGATGTTAATATGATAGACCCTTTTCATCTAGATGCATATGGAGTTACAACAGTAAACTATAATCGAGATATTGAAATTTTTCCTGTACTATCCTCTGTATTCGAAAAAATATACGGATACTGCCCTTATAAATCTCCAACTGATATGGGTGTAAATATGGCTGGAAACTGTATCGTTGATGACGAAGCTTGTCAAGAAGCCTCTAATCAAGAAATCATTCGACGCTACTATCATGCATTAGAAAAAAATGCCAATGATGTAGCAAATGAAGAAGAGATCTACAAACTAGAACTTTTAATGAAACAAGCAAAAATCAGTCCTTCCATTCGTTCGATCATCGCAGTTGCAAATGATTTAGCAGTTTCGATCGGATCTCCTGTTGCTGCACTAGAACTTCCATCTGGAGAAATCGTAACTGGAAAAACCACTGCTCTTTTAGGTGCCTCTGCAGCTGTATTGCTTAATGCAGTTAAGAAATTAGGGAATTTAGCTGATGATGCTCATCTCATATCACCAAATGCCATCGAGCCAATTCAAGCATTAAAAACAGGCTATTTAGGAAGTAAAAATCCAAGACTTCACACAGATGAAGTATTGATTGCACTTTCTATTACTGCTGCTGACAGCCAAGATGCCCGTTTAGCTCTAGATCAATTGCCAAAATTGAAGAATTGTCAAATGCATACTTCTGTACTTTTATCTGATATCGATATTAAAACACTTAAAAAGTTAAAAATCCAATTAACTTCTCAACCAATCTTTGAAGGTAAGAAATAGCAATCCTATATAAAAAAGAGTTATCCTCATATCATAAATTTGATATAAGGATAACTCTTTATTTTATTCTTTGTTCTGCCTCAAATTTTGAATAAATACACCCACAAAAGTTTTGACGATATAATTCAAAGTCTTTTGATAATTCAACTGATTTTTGATATCCACCTTTTTTCTTAAAATCAGATACAAGATACGGTACTTGATACTGTTCTGCCAATTCTAAGCCAATGGTATTCAGTTTTTGAGATGATTTTAGTGGACTAATCGAAAGTGTTGTGGTAAAGAAGTCATATACACCTCTTTTTGCGTATTTTGCAGTTTCTTCAAGACGCAGTCGATAACATTTTGTGCAACGCTCATTTCCTTCTAACTCTGTTTCATGTCCTTTTGCTATTTCATAGAAAGTTTCTGGTAAATAATCCGATTCTTCTATATCAATCGGATGAATCGTATCTAAAGAAGCTATCAAGCGTTTTTGCTCCATAAGTCTTCGTTCAAACTCTTCTCTAGGGGAGATATTTGGATTATAAAATAAGACCGTAATGAAAAAGTATTTTGAAAGATAACTAAGAACATAGCTACTGCATGGTGCACAGCAACTATGTAGTAATAACCTAGGTATAACCTCTTCACGCTCCAACTTATCTATGATTTTATCAAGTTCTTTTTGATAATTAATAGAATTCATTACAAAAAGTCCCTAATTCGCTTACTTCTTACTGGGTTTCTAAGCTTACGCAATGCCTTCGCTTCAATTTGTCTAATCCGTTCTCTTGTTACATTAAATTCTTTTCCAACTTCTTCTAAGGTTCTTGGATGTCCGTCTTCTAAACCAAAGCGAAGAACAATTACTTGTCGTTCTCTTTCTTTCAAATCACCTAATAAGGTGTCAATGTGCTCCCGTAACATAACAGATTCTACATTTCCTTCAGGAGTAACAACATTATTATCTGCAACAAAGTCTCCTAAGTTTGAATCATCCTCTTCTCCAATCGGTGTTTCTAAAGAAGCAGGTTCTCTTGCTATTTGCATGATTTCCATAACCTTATCTTCTGTCATTTCTAATGCATCTGCTAATTCTGCTACAGATGGCTCATATCCAAGCTCTAAGGTAAGTTTTCTTTGCATTTTAGACATTTTATTAATGGTTTCTACCATGTGAACTGGTACACGTATGGTTCTTGCTTGATCTGCTAGTGCTCTCGTAACCGATTGTCTGATCCACCAAGTCGCATAAGTACTTAATTTAAATCCTTTTGTACAATCAAACTTTTCAACCCCTTTAATCAATCCTAAGTTGCCTTCTTGTACCAAATCGAGGAAGCTCATACCACGACCAGTATATCGTTTTGCAATACTAACTACTAAACGAAGGTTAGCCTCGATTAAACGCTCCTTTGCGTATTCATCTCCATTCGCTTTTCGCTTCGCTAACTCTAGTTCTTCATCTGCACTAAGGAGTGGCACTGTACCAATCTCTTTTAAGTACATGCGAACAGGATCTTCTGTTCCAATCCCTTCAAGTAAATCAATCGCATCTAAATCTACTTCATCTGCATCTTTTAAAAATCGTTCATCTGAGTCAATATCATCATCATCTGCTTCTAACAAGCTTGCTTCATCTGTCAGCATGGATTCATCAAAAACCAATGCATCATCCGCAACTGGGATTACTTCAATATTGCTCTGTTCCAAATAAGAATATATTTTTTCCATTTGGTCTGTTGACAAATTTTCGCCTATAAAAAAGTCGTTAATTTCATTAACGTCAACAGAATTGTTCTTTCCTTTTGCTAGTTCTACTAACTTTTGCAACTTATCTAAAAAATTGTCTTTTCCCACTAGTTAATTCCTTTCACTAGAAGTTTACAAACTCCAACAACTTAACATTATATAACAGTAAACTTCATTTTTCAACATTTTTCTTTTGAAATTAGCACTTTAATTTAATACATCTCTTAATATTTTCGATTTCAATCTCTTGATAACACCCTCCATACTCTCCATCTAATACCCAATCTACTGCTTCTTGTGTTTCTATTCTCAATGTTTTACACCGAAGTCGATAAATATATTCGTGTTCTTCATGAAACAATAATCCTGATATAATATTTGTATATTCAGTTGCTTTCTGAGGAAATTTAATTAATAAAACTTCAAAATATCCATCGTCTAATGCAATTTCTTGTTGAACAAGTCTTTTAAATCCTCCAACATACGAAGTATTTGTTACCATACCAAATAAGAACTCATCTTCAATTTCTTCTTTATCTGTAATTATTTTCATTGGGTAGGACTTAATCGAACTCAAACTTTTTATCCCCTCAAGAATATAAGCTTGTTGTCCAAGAATATTTTTCCGTTCTTGGGGCGTCATATGTGCAACTTCTGTAAAGATTCCAAAACAAGCAATGTATGTAAAATAGCGCTCTTTTCCAAAATAGCCGATATCAATTAGTTTCGTTGTGCCTTCTACAACTAGTTGCGCCGCCTCATTGATGTGCTTTGGAATCATCATCGTTGAAGCAAAATCATTGGTGGATCCTGTAGGAATATACGCAAGTGTTGGTCTTTCTTCAATTTGCATCAATGCTGAAACCACTTCATTTAATGTTCCATCTCCTCCACTACATACCACAATATCATAAGAACCCTTTCGTTCTAATACGATATCTCTTGCATCAAATGCCTTTTGAGTGATAAATACTTCTACTTGATAGCCTGATTTTGTGAATAAATCTAGTACATCTAATAATTCATTTTTTAATTTCATTTTTCCAGATATCGGATTAATGACAAATAACATTTTTTCCACGCTTAAATACCTCCTGCTACTATCAACTACAACCAATCCTCTTTACATATGTACCAAACGCATTAGGCAAGGGATATTTTGTTTTAATCTCAACTTTATCTACAAAAACATAGGGCAGTTGAATCTTTGTTTTCAATACAACTCGGTATCCTTTCATATGCCATTCTACATGAGAGAATATATGCCTTGAAGGAGGTAACACCTCATACGACACAATCATATCTGCACTTAATTCAAACTTTTTTGCCAACTCCCATTCTTCTAAATACCCCTCTACATTAGGTAATTCAAACAAAGAAGCTAGTAACCCCTTATCTGGTCGTTTGCATATCCCCACCGTGTCTTCGCATTCTAAGATCACAACGGTTCGCTGTTCTATCTTCCTTTTTTTAGGGGGAGTTTTTACTGGAATCTCTTGAATCAACCCCTCACGTTTTGCCAAACACAATGATTCCATAGGACATTCCAAACATTTTGGCTGTCCATTTGGAATGCAAACCATTGCCCCTAGCTCAATTAAGCTTTGATTAAAATCACCTGGAGCACTTGTTGGAATTACCTCGGTTAAAAGAAGTTCCATATTCTTTTTCGTGCTTGATTTTAGGATGTCTTCTTTGCTTGCTAACAATCTAGAAATCACTCGTAAAACATTGCCATCAACAGCTGGGCATTGTTTTCCATAGGCCATTGAAGCAATTGCTCCTGCAGTATAGCTACCTATTCCTGGTAGTTTCATCAGTTCTTTATATTCACAAGGAATTATTCCATCATATGCTTCTACAATCATACATGCAGCTTTTTTTAAGTTTTTCGCTCGACTATAATATCCTAATCCCTCCCATAGTTTTAAAAGTTTCGTCTCTTCTACCTCTGCTAAATCTGAAACGGTTGGAAGTTCTTTCAGAAATCGTTCATAGTAAGGCTTCACAGCCTCTACCCTAGTTTGCTGCAACATGATTTCAGAAATCCATATTCCATATGGATTAGGAATATTTCTCCAAGGTAAATCTCTTGCACTTTTTTCATACCAATAAAGCAGTGGCTTTTGAATTTTTAGAATTCTCTCCTTTGGTTCTAATGGATTTTCTACTGATTCTAATACTTGTAACTGCTCATATAAATTTTTCACTTCTACCATTTATTACACATACCCATACAAACCTCGTACAGATACTTCTCCTGAACTAATCTTTTTTTCAATTCCTTGGTCATCTGTTACAATCAATGCTCCTGATTCATCAATTCCTTTCGCTATTGCAACATATGCTCCTTTCGGATCCAATACTTTTACCTTATTATTTCTATTAATCAAATTAGCATTATAGTCTAATACTAATTCTTTTAGATTTGACGTTTTTAAAAATATGTTATAGTTATGCTCCCATGCAACCAAACAAGCATTCGTGAGTTCTGCTCTGCTTATATGACCTTTTGTTTCTATAGATAAAGCTGTCGCAGTATTTATAATCTCATCAGAAAACTGATCATTGTTCACATTGATACCAATGCCCACAACTATATGTTTAATTCCACTTATATCTGCACTCATCTCTGTAAGAATTCCACATATTTTTTTATTGTTTAAAACCAAATCATTTGGCCATTTTATTTGTGGTTGTAAATCTAAGAGCTGTTGAATTCCTTGGCTTACACTTAACGCTGCAACTAGAGTTAGCATCGAGGCGCATTCAGGTAAAATTTGGGGGCGTAGAAGAAGGCTCATATAAATTCCACCTTCCTGATTCGATTCCCAGTTTCTACCTCGTCTACCCTTTCCAGCGGTTTGTACATTTGCAACGACTAAGGTACCATCAGCTGCTCCTTGATCTGATAATAATTTTGCTTGTATATTTGTTGAATCGGTCTCTTGAAAAAAGAACACCTCATGCCCTATCACTTTCGTTTTTAAGGCACATTTCAAGATGTCTTTCCCCCATTCATCCCTATCTTGTAACATCGAATATCCTCCATATGCTTATTCCACTAAAAACACTAAGTGCTAATAATAAAACTGCAATAACAAATAGAGCGATTCCCCAAAATTTTCTTCGACTATTTTTCCCTGCTGTATGGATGTGATACCATCCATTTACACCATTAAGCCCAGCTGATAGGAAAAAAATCAAAGGCATTAATCCTGCATATTCTTCTGGTGCTACAAATGCAAAAAAGGCACATAAACTAACAATAATGCCAACAGATATATGCAACACATCAATCATTAATGGTATGTTTTTAGCTTTTTTACGTTTTTCTTGTAAATACAAATCATGTTCTCCTATCTTTAATCCATTGTTCTAATTCTTCCACTTTATAAATTTGAAATGGTGTCATCTTTAATTCTTTTGCCTGTTTTTCCAAATAGTGCAAATACAATTGTTTGTAAGTCCAATCTTTGCCTAACTTTAGCTTTGTAGCTAATTGTGGAAAAAATTTCTCTGCAAAATATCGGATTTCCGACATTTGTTTATATTTTTCTAATTCTTCGCCCATTTTCCAAAAATAAATTTCATGTCTATATTTCATCGTTCTTTCAAAATAATATAATTCCGACTCAGAGGCATCAAGATAATAATGCTTACCTTCAAGCCCATAGAGAAATCTCATGGTATCGTAATACCCTAAATTCATATTTAACTTCGCTCGTCTCTTCTCGAATTCTAGAAGCTTTCCCAAATGATATTTAGGTCCGATATGATATAAATTCACATAATCTGGAACCGATGAAATTTTTTCTGTGTCAAGCCCAACTCCATAAATTCGAAA
>CAYJKD010000034.1:934-15954 GCA_964370595.1 uncultured Lachnospiraceae bacterium | reverse complement strand
AGGAATCTGCAATCCTTTTAATGTCTTTAACTGTCTTGTTGTATCTAATTGCTCGATTTCTGTTTCAATTGCTGACCACACTTCAACTTCATGTCCATTATTATTTAAAAGACAAGTTAAGGCTATTCCCCAACTTCCAGCACCTAATACACCAATTTTAGCCATGTTTATCCCTTCTTCTTTCCTACTTTATTTTCTGTACCTTTTAATAATCTACCAATATTAGCTCGGTGTCGCCAAATTCCAAGTCCACTAATAGCAAAGGCAACCATATAAAATTCTACTAGGGACTCTTTTGCCAATCCATATGAGCCATCTGTTCCAAAAAGAACCATTCCAACTAAAAAAACTGCCATTATTACAATTGATCCTAATGAAACATAACGAGTTGCTGCAACAATTATCACGAAAAGAACAAGACAGATTAAAGTAATTCTCCAATCCGTTGCAAGTAAAAGTCCTGCTGATGCAGCAATTCCTTTTCCACCTTTAAAATTCATATAAAATGGATAATTATGTCCTAATATAACACCTAGACCTGTATATAGTAAATATACATATAATGTTCCTGTTTGCTCTTTAAATAATAATCGAACAATCAAGCATGCAAACACCATTTTTAAGCAGTCTCCCCAAAATACAATCAAACCTGCTTTCGGTCCCATTACACGAAGTACATTGGTACTTCCAGCATTTCCGCTACCATGCTCACGAATATCCATATTATGCATCTTGCTGTAGATATAACCTGTTTGAAACAATCCAAATACATATCCAAGTACTAAACAAACAATTCGTTCCATTTATTATTCCTTCCCGCTACGTTCTCTAGTAATAAATTTCAGTGAAGTTCCTGCAAATCCAAAAGAGTCTCTAATTCGGTTTTCTAAATATCTCACATATGAAAAATGCATTAATTCTTTATCATTTACAAAAATCACAAATGTTGGTGGTTTTACAGCAACTTGAGTCATATAATAAATTTTCAATCGCTTTCCCTTATCCGATGGTGGCTGTTGTAATGCCACAGCTTCTGTCATAATTTCATTCAATACACCTGTTGCAATACGTAGTGTTTGATTTTGCCTTACAACATCGATCAACTCAAACATCTTTGGCAATCGTTGTCCTGTTACTGCTGAGATAAATACAAATTCCGCATACTGCATAAAAGATAATGTGTTTTTTACTTTTTTTGTGAATTCATAGATTGTTTTATCATTTTTTTCTATGGCATCCCATTTATTGATTGCTACAATAATTCCTTTTCCTTTATCATGTGCAATTCCTGCAATTTTCGCATCCTGCTCCGTAACACCTTCTGTTGCGTCAATAACAACAATAACCACATCAGCACGCTCTACTGCTGAAACTGTTCTAATAATACTATAGCGTTCTAAATCTTCTTTAATTTTACTTTTACGTCGTAAACCAGCCGTATCAATAAAAATATACTCAGTTCCATTATGAATCACTTGGGTGTCAATAGCATCCCTTGTAGTACCAGCGATATCAGATACAATCACTCGATTCTCACCTAATAATTTATTAATGATTGATGATTTTCCTACATTTGGTTTTCCTATGATTGCTACACGTGGACGGTCATCTTCTTCATCTTCTTCTGATTCACTAGGGAAGTGCTTTACAACTTCATCAAGCATATCGCCAATTCCTAATTTTGATGCAGATGAAATAGCCATTGGCTCTCCGATTCCCAAATTATAAAACTCATAAACATCGTTACCAAATTTTTCAAAACTATCAACTTTATTTACAACTAAAACAACTGGTTTCTTCGATTTACGAAGCATATCTGCAACTTTAGAATCCGAATCAATCAATCCTTGTCTCACATCCACAATGAAAACAATAACATCTGCAGTGTCAATCGCAATCTGAGCCTGTTCTCTCATCTGCGACAAAATAATATCTTTACTTTCTGGTTCGATTCCACCTGTGTCGATTAAGGTAAAGTTATGGCTTAACCAACTACAATCCGCATAAATTCGATCTCTTGTTACTCCTGGCGTATCCTTCACTATTGAGATCATCTCTCCTGCTAATACATTAAATAATGTAGATTTCCCTACATTCGGTCTTCCTACAATTGCTACAATTGGCTTACTCATGTTCTATCTCCTTTAACTCATAACCGGGGTAATCTGTTTCCAGATTAAGTGCTCGGTTCAAAAGTGCTTCAACAAAATTCTGTCCGCTTGATTTTACAATATTTATGGGTACTTGTAAAGCTTTTTGGACATCTGACACTGTTTTGTCATCTAGAAACACTGTTTCTCCACTTCGCAACATACACTCTGGTAACAACAAACATTCCCCTAAATCTTTTCCTTTTAATTGTTCCATAATATCTTGACCTGTGATCAATCCAGCAACAGTAATCGTTGGTCCAAAGAATTCATTTCTTATTTCATACACCTGAACTGAAATATGAGGAAACTGTTTCTTTACTCGTTCTGCCATTCGCTTTATTGTATCATAGGCCAATGCACCAGTAGCAATCGAGATTTTTCTATGTTTCTGTACTTCAATGTCCCTACATTCTTCTAGTGTTGTTTCAATTTCATCACATAGTAGTCTTATCATCCCTACTCCATTTTCCAACTGCAAATATCCATCATAAGAGGATTCATTTGGTATCTCCCGTTTTGCAAGTAAATAAAACTCATCGCTAGCATGAACAAAATGTAACCCCTGTTCCTTGTAACATTTTTTTTGGAATGCTTCAATCAGGTCGATTACTTTACATGCATCTTCTTCTGTAAATAGTTCTAGCGGATAAAGCCCCTCTCTATATTTTGATATTCCTACAGGCACAATGGATAAACTTTCCATATAAGGAAGATATCTAGATAAATCGTTTATGGTATTTTCTAATTCCTCTCCATCATTGATACCTTTACAAAGAACAACCTGTCCATTCATCATTGTTTCTGCCTGATACAATGCATCAATGTGTTTTAAACTTTCTCCGGCAAAACGATTATGAAGCATTTCACATCGCAGTTGTGGATTTGTTGTATGAACAGAGATATTAATAGGAGATAACCCCATTTTAATTATTCTTTGAATATCTTTGTCTTTTAAATTTGTCAACGTTATATAATTCCCTTGTAAAAAAGACAACCTGCTATCATCATCTTTAAAATACAATGTATCCCTCATTCCTTTTGGCATTTGATCAACAAAGCAAAAGATACACTGATTGGTACAAGTCTGATAATCACTCATAATTCCTTGATCAAAAACGAGTCCTAAATCTTCGTAATCATGCTCAATTTCTAACTCCCATAATTCTCCATTTGATTTTTCTACTAGCATAACCAAACTTTCTTGATTACAATAGTACTGATAGTCAAAAATATCCTGGATTTCATTGCCATCAATCTCTAATAAGCGATCTCCTTTTTCAATCTCCAGTTCCTCTGCGATAGAAGCTGGTTCTATTTCTAATATTAAATGTCCTTGTTTCATGTTATTCCTCTTTCTAAAATTTTTACAAAATTTGATAGGATACTTGACGTTAACCCTGATTCGCGTTTATAATATCTCTTGAACAAGCATTTGAAAAAAAAGGAGATATTATAATGCCAAATAGTTATGTTTTTAATGATTTCTTACCCGTTGCTCCCTTAAAAATAGCTGCACTCAACAGCTGTAAGGATTTGGCAAAAAAAGTAAATGATCATGTCGTACAATTCCGTAGAAATGATTCAGAAGAGCTCATCCGTTGCAAACGCCAACATGATCTTCACTACCGCGGTTATGATGTTGATTCCTATTTACTTAATTGCGAATGCCCTCGCTTTGGTTCTGGAGAAGCAAAAGCAATAATTAAGGAATCTGTAAGAGGCGTTGATCTATTTGCTATGGTAGATGTTACAAACTATAGCAATACATATAAGGTTTGCGGCTTTACCAATCACATGTCCCCAGATGATCATTACCAAGACCTCAAACGTATCATCGGCGCATCTTCTGCTACTACCCATCGTGTTAATGTTATTATGCCATTTTTATATGAAGGACGTCAACACAAACGTACAAAACGTGAATCTCTAGATTGTGCAATGGCACTTCAAGAATTGGTTTCTATGGGAGTTTCTAACATTATTACATTTGATGCCCATGACCCTCGAGTGCAAAATTCAATCCCATTAAATGGTTTCGATAATTTCATGCCAACCTACCAATTGGTAAAAGCATTATTTGCACACGATAAAAATATCGAATTGACCAAAGAAAATTTAATGGTAATCAGTCCTGACGAAGGTGCAATGGATCGTGCTGTATATCTTGCAAATAACTTAAGCGTAGATATGGGTATGTTCTACAAAAGACGTGACTACTCTCGTATTATCGATGGAAGAAACCCGATTGTTGCACATGAATTCTTAGGATCTTCTGTAGAAGGAAAAACTGTACTCATTATTGATGATATGATTTCTTCGGGAGAGAGTATGCTTGATACTGCCAAAGAGCTTAAGAATCGTAAAGCTAAAAAAGTTATCATTTGCTGTACCTTTGGGCTTTTTACCAATGGGTTAAGCAAGTTTGATGAGTTCTACCAAAATGGATATATCGATTACGTAATAACTACGAATCTAAATTATCGACCACAAGAACTTTTAGAACGCGAGTGGTATTTAGAAGCTGATATGAGTAAGTATATGGCTGCAATTATTAACTCATTTAACCATGATGTATCAATTGGTAATGCATTATCACCAACTGAAAAACTGCAAAAACTTGTAAAGCGCTACAATTCTGATGGATATGATTACATTGGTAGCATTAAGTAAAATATGGAAAAGGCGAGATTTCTCGCCTTTTTTATTATTTTATGCATAAAAATGCTGCTAGATTACCTCGCTCACTTCCTGAAACTCTATGAGAAAACAGCAATTCTGGGTTACATTTCGTACATACATCTGTAATTATGATATTTTCTGCTTTTACACCACATTCTTCAAATATTTGTTGATTTACCTTCCACAGATTCAAATCATATTTTCCACTTGCTTTCTTTCGGTACCATTGTGCTTCCTCAGCAATATCAAATACTGCTTCAAAATCCTCTATTACCTCTTTACCCACTTCAAAGCAGTCTCCACAAATACTTGGTCCAATTGCAACCAAAACATCCTTTGGGTCTGTTCCATATGTTTCCTTCATCTTCTCTAATGTAATCGCTCCAATTTTTCCAACTGTTCCTCTCCAACCACTGTGAGATAATCCAATCGCTCCATGAACTGGGTCTATCATATATAGCGGGACACAATCTGCATAAAAAGTAACCAATGTTACACCTGCTACATTAGTGATTAGTCCATCCACATCTCTATAATCTCGATCTATTCTAATTCCTTTTCCAAAATCTTCTTCTGTAACGACTCTAACATTTGTAGTATGAGTTTGATATGACAATACCATTTTTTTGATATCCACTTCAAGTGCATTCGCCATCCTTTGATAATTTTCAAGCACATGCTCTTTTTTATCTCCTGTAGTAAACGCAAAGTTCATTTGTGCATATTTCCCTTGGCTCACGCCTCCGAGTTTCGTTGAAAAACCATGTTGAATCCAATCTACTGCTTGTAATTTTTGAAATTGAAAAAAAGGAACTTGGTTACGTACTACCAGTTCCATTGTTCTATCGCTTCCTGTACGGTTAACATTCACTCTTATCTGCTCCTTTTAAAATGCATCTTTTAGCCATATAATGTCTTGACCTAAAATTCCAATTACATCGAATCTACAAGTACTACTGCTGTTTGTTTTTTTCTCTGCAAGATATAACTCTGCCACTGTCCGTATTTTCTTTTGTTTTAAAGGAGAAATCGATTCTAATGGAGTTCCAAATCGATCTGATTTTCTAAATTTTACCTCTATAAATAGTAAAGTATCATCTTCCTTTCCAATGATATCAATCTCTCCTTGCCTTTTTCGATAATTCACTTCTAAAATTTCTATATTGTGCTCTTGAAGGTATTTTACTGCTATATGCTCATATGTACTACCTATTTGTCTTGTATGATTTTTCACGTTTTACTAAGAATTCCTTTAATAAATGTAGTTCTATGTATTGGACATGGTCCAATTGCTCTTAATTGCTCCATATGGATTTTTGTTCCATATCCTTTGTGTTTTGCAAAGCCGTATTCTGGATATAATGTATCATATTGTTCCATCATACGATCTCTCGTAACTTTCGCAAGAATACTTGCTGCTGCAATTGAAACACTTTTTGTATCTCCTTTTACAATTGGAATCTGTTCCACTTGAATATTAGGAATCGTAACTGCATCATTTAATAACAAATTAGGCGAAACCTTTAACTTCGATAACGCTTCCCTCATCGCTTGATAAGTTGCTTGTAATATATTAATTTCATCAATTACGTCCGGACCAACAATTCCGATTCCAAAAGCAACTGCCTTTTCTTTTATTTCATCAAACAAAAGCTCTCTCTTTTTTTCAGAAAGTTTCTTTGAATCATTTAAAAACAAAATTTCAACATCCATGGGAAGAATTACTGCAGCTGCTACCACAGGCCCTGCTAAAGGTCCTCTACCAGCCTCATCAATGCCACAAATCGGCTCACATGCGCAATAAAGATATTCATACTCTTTCATCAATTCAAGCCGCTGTCGTTCTATCTGAAGCTTTTCATCACTTATCTTCCTCATTACAATCCTCCACTGGGAATTCTAACGTAATACGACCTAATTTTCCGTTTCTAAAATCATCTATTAATAAGCTCGCAGCTTTTGATCGATCATAAGCTCCACCCTTCATTAAACAAGAACGAATTTTTGCAATCTGGTCTAATACTTCAAGCGGATCATCACTTTCTGTTTCATAGCGACTATTTAATACATTTTTGTAATTCGTAATTAAAAACTTAATCAACTCCATTGCTAAATCTTCTCTATTTAGAATTTGATCATTAATCGATCCGATAAATGCTAATTTCAATCCTACTTCTTGATCTTCAAATCTTGGCCACAAAATTCCAGGTGTATCCAATAATTCTAAATTTTTATTTAATCGAATCCATTGATTCCCTTTTGTAACTCCAGGTTTATTTCCAGTTTTCGTACAAGCTTTTCCCGCAAAAGAATTAATAAATGTTGATTTTCCCACATTTGGAATTCCAACTACCATCGCACGAATAGGACGGTTCAAAATACCTTTTCTTTTATTTCGCTCTATTTTTTCTTTACATGCTTCTTGTACTACACCATTGATCTGTTTTAATCCATTTCCATTTCGAGCGTTTACTTTAACAACAAAAAAACCTCTCTTTTTAAACCAGCTAGCCCATGCCTCATTTTGAGAATCACTTGCTAAATCAGATTTATTCAATAGAATCAATCGTGCTTTCCCTTTGCCTAGATCATCAATATCAGGATTTCTGCTAGAAAGTGGAACTCTTGCATCTACGAGCTCAATAATTAAATCAATCAATTTAATATCTTCTTTCATTGCTCTTTTCGCTTTTGTCATATGACCTGGATACCATTGTATATTCATAATTTTCCTTTCTAACTCACAAAACCAAAATCAATTAATGGGGCGATACGAATCCATATCTTCCCTAATATTTGTTCTTTCTTTACATTTCCTACATTGGAAAATCTGCTATCTTCACTATTATCAGTATTATCTCCTAATAAGAAATACTCATCTGCTCCTAATTCAATAGGATATTCTGCTAATCCTGCCACTAATATTTTATCAGTAGCATGTTCCCATGGAACCACTACGCCATCTATATATAAGGATCCTTCCTTAATCTGAACTGTTTCTCCAGGAAGCCCTACTACTCTTTTTATATTTTTTTTATTGTCATTCCATTGAAAAACGATGATATCAAAGCGACTTGGTTCTGAGAATTGATAAACAATCTGATTTGTCAAAACTATATCATCAGAATATAATGTAGGATTCATCCCTTGTCCTACAATCGTTATTTGTCCACCAAAGCTATATAGACAAAACCATGCCAGTGAGAGTACCACCACAATATCAGTAATCCAACCAAATATAAAGCGTACCAGATTTCCATCTTCTTGATAAAAATCCAAACCATCACCTCAATCTTTAAAAAATTCAAGGGACAATTTTCATTGTCCCCCTCATTTTGCGCTTTGAAATTATTGTAACTATCTTACTAATTCTTTTACTTTCGCTGCTTTACCTACTCTGTCTCTTAAGTAGTATAATTTTGCACGTCTTACTTTACCATAACGTACTACTTGAATATCATCTACAAATGGAGAGTGAACTGGCCATGTTTTTTCAACACCGATTCCATTAGAATTTTTACGTACAGTAAAAGTTTCTTTCGATCCGCCGTTTTGTCTTTTGATAACAGTTCCTTCAAAAATCTGAATTCTCTCACGGTTTCCCTCTTTAATCTTGTTGAATACTTTTACAGTATCTCCAACATGGAATACAGGGATTGATGATTTTAGTTGACTAGCTTCAATGTTTTTAATAATATCGTTCATGTGTGAACCTCCTTGATATGTTTGATGTTCTATAATGTCTCTGCACCAGCGGAACATCTCTTTTTTCGTCACAACAGTCTAATTCTACCATAAATCAAGTATTTTTGCAAGTTTTATTTCTTAATTCTTCCAAGAATAATTGATCTTTTTTTGATAAATTAGCGGTTTCTAATAGGTCTGGCCTTCGCTCAAATGTTCTACGAATTGATTCGTTCCGTCTCCATTGCTCTATATTTTTATGATGTCCTGACAACAACACAGAAGGTACTTGTTTTCCTTGAAATACTTCTGGTCTTGAGTATTGTGGATATTCTAAGAGATTATCATGAAATGATTCAATCTCTGCAGATATATTGTTGTGTAGTACACCTGGAATCAATCTAGATATACAATCAATCATAACCATCGCCGGTAATTCTCCACCTGTTAAAACATAATCTCCGACTGACAAATAGTCGGTAACAATCAATTCCAATGCACGTTCATCAATTCCTTCATAATGCCCACAAAGAAATACTAGATCTTCTTCTTTTGCTAATTCATTTGCAATGGATTGATTAAAAACCTTTCCTTGTGGTGTCATATAAATTACCCGTGGCTTCTTTTTGATTTTATTACAAAGTGCTTCATATGCATTGCAAATTGGCTCAGCTTGCATGACTAACCCAGCACCTCCGCCGTATGGAGCATCATCTACATGCCCATGTTTATCATTTGTATAATCTCGAATATTAATCGCATCAATTGAGAGCAATTCGTTTTTAATCGCCCTACCAATAATACTCGTATTTAATCCATCTTCCACCATCTGGGGAAATAATGTCAATATATGATAATTCATTGATTGTCTATATCCCTTCTTGTTACTTACCATCTATATATCTAATAATCCATCCATAATATGAACTGTCATTATTTTATTTTCTAAATTTACATCTAAAATGCATTGTGGAATTGCTGGAAACAGATATTCTTCTCCACTAGTCCCCTTAATTACATATACATCATTTGCACCAGTTTGCAATACATCTTTCATAACACCAAACTCTTTACCATCATCTGTCATTACGGTTAATCCTATTAAATCTACGATAAAGTTTTCATTCGGTGCTAATTTCACTGCATCTTCTCGTTGAATCCAAAGATCTTTTCCTTTATATTTTTCTGCTTCATTGATATCATCAATCTCTTTAAACTTCAATATTGCCATATTTTTAAAGAATTTCACTCCTACAATATTCAATTCTATCTGATTTAATCCTAAATCCATAATCACTGTCTTCAATTTCTTAAATCGAGTGATATCATCTGTTGTAGGGTATACTTTTACTTCCCCTTTTAAACCGTGGGTAGAAGCAATGACACCAACCCTAAGTAAATTATCCATTCTCTATTCCTCCAATAACAGTTACCGATTCCTTATGCAAAATGCCGCACAGCTGTGCGGCATTTTATGAAAAGCGAGTATATACTCACTTCGTTATTGAATTTCAACAATAACCACTTTTTCCTCTTTTGAAGCAGCAGCTTTTACAACAGAACGAATTGCTTTCGCAATTCTACCTTGTTTTCCAATTACTTTTCCCATATCAGATTGAGCAACTTTAAGTTCAATAAAGATCTCTTCATCTTTCTTGGTTTCTGTAACCACTACCTCTTCAGGATGTTCAACTAACGCTTTTGCAATAACTTCAACAAGTTCTTTCATAGAAATCACCCTCCAATTATTGGATTCCAGCTGTTTTCAAAAGTTTTGCCACTCTATCAGTTGGTTGAGCTCCAGTTGCTAACCAATGTTTTGTCAATTCTTCATTGAACTTGATTGCACTTGGCTCTAAATTTGGATCATAAGTTCCTACCTCAGCGATGAATCTACCATCTCTTGGGGATCTTGCGTCTGCAACAACAATTCTATAGAAAGGAGCTTTTTTTGCACCCATTCTTTTTAATCTCATTTTTACTGCCATTTCATTCACCTCCTTAAATAAAAATATTTATCAACAAATACAATAATGTATTGTTTGCAATTTAAAAGGGCATTTTAAACTTACCAAGCATTCCGCCTAGTCCACCCATTCCTTTTTTCCCTCCCATCATACTTGGAAGTTGTTTCATCATTTTTTTCATTTGATCGAATTGTTTTACAATGCGGTTTACTTCATTTACAGAAACTCCTGCACCTTTTGCAATTCTTTGCTTTCTTGAAGGATTCATCAGATTCGGATTAGCCCTTTCTTCTTTTGTCATAGATAAGATAATTGCCTCAATATGATCAAGTGATTTTTCATCCACTTCTGGAATTCCACCCTTCATCTGACCCATGCCTGGAAGCATGCTCATTATACTTCCCATGCCACCCATCTTCTTAATCTGACTCATTTGATCTAAGAAGTCATTATAGTCAAACTCAGCTTTTTTAATTTTTTTACTGAGTTCTTTTGCTTTTTCTTCATCAACCTCTAACTCTGCCTTTTCGATTAGAGATAAAATATCTCCCATGCCAAGGATCCTAGAAGCCATTCGGTCTGGATAAAACTGTTCTAAATCAGATAGCTTTTCTCCCATACCAATATATAAAATCGGTTTTTGTGTTACTGACCGAATAGAAAGTGCAGCACCACCTCGTGTATCTCCATCTAGTTTTGTAAGAATAACACCGTCAATTCCTACTTTTTCTTGGAAGTTACTTGCAACATTAACTGCATCTTGTCCTGTCATTGCATCAACAACTAAAATAGTTTGGTTAACAGTAACCGCCGCTTTGATCTGGATTAACTCTTCCATCATTGCTTCATCAATATGAAGGCGACCAGCCGTATCTAAAATAACTACGTTATGATCATTTTTTAATGCATGTTCAACAGCTGCTTTTGCAATATCTACTGGTGCATGCTGATTTCCCATCGAAAACACTGGAACCCCTTGCTTTTCACCATTAATTTGTAACTGTTGAATCGCAGCTGGACGATAGATATCACATGCGACTAAAAGAGGTTTTCTTCCTTTCGCTTTTAGCTTACCAGCTATTTTAGCAGTAGTCGTCGTTTTACCTGCACCTTGGAGACCTGCCATCAAAATAATCGTTATTTCACTTGGTGGACGCAACGCAATTTCTGTCGTTTCCGAGCCCATTAGATGAATCAATTCCTCATTAACAATTTTAATTACCATCTGTCCTGGTTGCAATGAACCAAGTACCTCTTCTCCAATTGCTCGCTCTTGTACCGCATTAATAAACTGCTTTACTACTTTAAAGCTTACATCGGCCTCGAGCAGTGCCATTTTTACTTCTTTTAAGGCTGCTTTTACGTCTGCCTCAGACAAACGACCTTTGCCACGAAGTCCTTTAAACACATTTTGCAATTTTTCGGATAAGCTTTCAAATGCCATCGATATCCTCCTGCACTTACCATTTCTATAAGTCTAAAATTTCATTTGCAAGCGCTTCAATTTGTTGCAAATATGAAATTTCTTTTGTTTTTTTATAACCTTGGGCATATTCTTTAATTTGCCCTACCATGGTTTTTGTCTGATGAAATTTTTGGATTAATTTTAGCTTCTCTTCATATTCCATTAATGTCTTATCACAGCGCTTAATCAAGTCATGAACTCCTTGTCGACTGATTCCTCTCTCTTTTGCGATTTCTCCAAGAGACATATCATGAAATACAACTTCTTCATAGACTTCTCGCTGATGCTTCGTTAATAATTCTCCATAAAAATCATACAGTAAACCTTGTTTTACAATATGTTCCATAACATCACCTGTGTTATCATACTAAATATTCCACCAGGTGTCAAGTGTTTTTTCTTGACACTTAAAATACAATTATGCCATTCCTAATCTATCCTCATTATATACCTTTTCCTTAGGACTGATTCCTACTTGTAAATTCTTCCACAATTCAGTATAATAATATTCACAAGTCTTGCAAAGCAGAATGTATAAAATCGATGGATATGCTTGCTTTATTTGCATATGCATGATATTATTTTCGGAAAATATAATAAGGAGTCTCTATATATAATTATGAAACCTGCACTTATCATCGGCTCAACTTGTGTCGATATTATTATTAATCTAGAACGACTACCAATGATGGGAGAAGACGTTCAGCCAATTTCCCAAACCTTAACACTAGGTGGTTGCGCTTTTAATGTAGCCTCTACCATGCGTTCTCTTGGAGCAAATCATACATTAATCAGTCCTGTTGGCACTGGAATTTATGGAGATTTCATTGCAAAAAGACTAAAAGCTCTTGGCCTACCTATTACAGTCCGACTGCCAGAAGGAGAAAATGGTTGTTGCTACTGTTTTGTTGACGCTCATGGTGAACGAACCTTCATTACACAACGTGGAATCGAATATACATTTCAAAAAACTTGGATGGAATCTTATCAATCTGAAAACTATGAATATGTTTATATCAGCGGATTAGAAATTGAAGAAAAAACAGGAGTACAAATGATTGAGTACTTAGAAAAAAATCCTAAACTAAAAGTGTTTTTTGCTGTTGGTCCTCGTTGTCATCTTATTGAGGAGCGAAAGCGGAAACGTATTTATGAAAGAAACCCGGTTCTACATCTTAACGAACAAGAGGCACTCCTTCTTTCTGGCCAAAACAATTACAAAGATGCAGCCACCACACTTCACTCAAAAACCAAAAACATGGTTGTTATTACCCTTGCAGAACGCGGTTGCTATTGCCTTACCAAAGAAAAGAACGAGCTTCACATCCCAGCATCCAATGTAACTAATATTGTAGACTCTATTGGAGCTGGCGATTCTCATGCAGGTGCACTCCTCTCTTGCCTTATAAAAGATATCCCTTTGGAACAAGGCTTGATTCTCGCTAACAAAGTAGCTGCTACCACACTTACCGTTCCAGGAGCACTTCTTTCTAGAGAATATTTATTAGAAGTATTAGAACTATAAATAAAAAATATAACAAGTAGGACATATTATGATAATAAAATCAAAAAATGTATTTCACGAAACAGACGGATTTATAGAAAAAGAAATTTATATTAGTGGTAAATACATCACTGAAGAATCTTCTGGCGAAACCATCGACTTCAAGGATTTATATGTAATCCCTGCATTAACAGATGTGCATTTCCATGGATGTGTTGGAATGGATTTAACCGATGCTTCCCTTAATAGTCTTTCAAAAATTGCCAAGCATCAATTATCACAAGGAATTGGTCAAATTTGTCCAGCTGGAATGACACTAGATCAAAAACAATTAGAGGACATTGCTCAAGTTGTTTGTGAATATAGCAAAGGATCCTACGAAGGAGCAAAACTGGTAGGAATTCATCTAGAAGGACCTTTTCTCAGTATGGAAAAACGGGGAGCACATAACGAAAAATATATTATTCCACCAAATGCTGAACTATTAGATACCTTACATAGAACCTCTGGAAATTTAGTAAAAATTCTTTCTATTTCGCCAGAAACAGAAGGTGCAATCGAACTTATACAAAAATATTCTGATCAAATTACCATGTCAATTGCTCACACAACTTGTAATTATGAACTCGCTGAACAAGCCATTGCTGCTGGTGCAACAAGTTTAACTCACACCTTTAATGCCATGACACCAATCAACCACACTATGCCTGGTCCCATAGGAGCTGCTTTTGATCACAATCTTTTTGTGGAGCTCATCTGTGATGGAATACATATTCATCCTACTATAATAAAAATGATATTTAAACTTTTTGGCAGTGATCGGGTTATTATGATTAGTGATAGTATGCGTGCATGTGATCTATCGGATGGTGAATATGATCTTGGGGGACAAACTGTCTATGTAAACGGACGACGTGCATCACTTAAATCTGGAGTTTTAGCTGGATCTGTAACCAACTTAATGGACTGTGTCAGACAAAATGTTTCGATTGGTATCCCGTTACACGATGCCATTCAAGCTTCTGCAGTTAATCCCGCTAAACATATTAAAATTTTTGATGAATATGGCAGTTTAGATGTAGGAAAATATGCAAATATTGTTGTTTTAAATAAAGATTTATCAGTTCATGCAATTATACAAGAAGGTAAATTTCTTTCCCAATAAATTCATATCTAATAACTATTGTTTCCATTATATTAATTAAGAAAAGGTATCAAAACTTATATCAAGTTTTGATACCTTTTCTATTAAAGAACACTTTATTATTCTTGATGAAGATCTTTCCAAGGAGCACTTGATACAACTTGATAAAATTCTTCTTTCTTATATTCGTTTATGATTCCTTGATCATCCACACGAACCAATCGATCTGCAATCGACAGAGAATCCGCAAGATTAACAGCAATGATTACTAAAGTTATTCCTTGATCCACTATCTTATTCAAGTGGGTCCAAACATGCATTCTATGAGTTAAATCCGCACCACTAAAGGGCTGAACACAAAACACTATTTTAGGTTTTTGTAATAGAACACTTGTATAAACAAGATCATATTTTTGTATTTTAC
>CAYJKD010000034.1:0-924 GCA_964370595.1 uncultured Lachnospiraceae bacterium | reverse complement strand
TCCTAATGTTTCTCTATATTCAATCATAACGCTTTTTTTGATTTTAGGATTCATCCATAAATTTTTAATCCTTCGATCTAAATTAAAACATAGATTATCCACATAAGATAGCTGCTGAAATATCATATTTTCCGTACAATTTTGCCCTACAATACAATAGTCTTCCCCGTGAGGAGCTATTTTATTGCCACAAATCTCTATTTTTATATTATTTTTTCCACACAAAACGCTTTCAGATATCTTCTGATAACTTGAGCTACTTAGGGTATGTATAATTACACATTCACCACCAAGAATATTAAAATACTGCTTACTATCCTTAAATGCTATTTTACAAATAGCATCACTCGATAACGAATGCTTTTCTCTTGATTTAATGATACGACTATATGCTTCTGTGGCTGTCACAAGCATATGCGTATTCATTTTTTCTTTCGGAAGAATTTTTGTAATTCTTCCATTTTGGAAAAAAACTGCTTTATCACTTATTTGTAAAAGTTCTTCAAAATGTACAGCAATATAGATAAATGAAATATTTTTCTTCTTATAAAAGTCAATAATTTCGTGCACTCGAATCAGTTCTTTTTCCCCTAGTACCGTTTGAATTTCATGGAACACCACTAGTTTACTCCCCATTACAATTCCTCTCAACAGCTCTACTATAATTCGATCAAATGAGTTTAATTGATTACAATAAACAAATGGAGAGATATCAACATTAATTTCATCTAAAAATGGTTTTAATGTTTCTATTAATCGTGTATTTGAAATTATCTCATTTTTAAATCGTGTATTTAGTACAAATATGTTATCTAAAACAGTTAAATCCTCAATCAAGTGCGGAACAGACTCAATAACAGTAATATTGGTATAATCCTTATCACTTGCTTTCCAAGAATTAATAAGCAAGTCATTATAGTAAAT
>CAYJKD010000033.1:0-16062 GCA_964370595.1 uncultured Lachnospiraceae bacterium | reverse complement strand
ACGGTGCATTCATAAATGGGCAAAGATACCTGATTTTGATAAAAAACGCCTCATACAATGAACAGTTTGTTCAATGCATGAGGCAAATTTTATATATTACAGATATCTATAAAGCTCTTTTGCTTCATCTTTTCGTACGGTTTCTTGTACATCAAGCACTTCAACCTTTACAACACTTGTACCAAATTGAATTTCTATACAATCTCCAACCTTCACTGCTACGGATGCCTTTGCTGGTTTGTTATTAATCAATACACGCCCCGCATCACAAGCATCATTTGCAACGGTACGCCGTTTAATCAAGCGAGACACTTTTAAGAATTTATCTAATCTCATAGCACACTAGTTAACTAGATCTTTCAATGCTTTACCAGCTTTGAATTTTGGTGTTTTTGATGCAGCAATTTTCATTGGCTCTCCAGTTTTTGGATTTCTTCCTTCTCTTTCAGCTCTTTCTGAAATCTCAAATGTTCCAAATCCAACTAACTGAACTTTCTCACCTTTCTTTAACTCGTCAGATACAACCTCAACAAATGCCTTCACTGCTGCCTCTGCATCTTTTTTCGATAAGCCTGCTTGCTCAGCAACTGCTGATATTAATTCTGTCTTGTTCATTATGATTTCCTCCTAAATTATAAATTGCTCTCCTTGGGGGAAGAACTTTTTCTTATTTGATTTATACTATACATTTATAGCCTTTTTGCTTAGCTTTGTCAAGTTTTTTTACAATATATTCACAACTTATTCCAGTTCACAGTGCATGGAAAAGATAGCGAAGGAATCGTGTAAGCTTGCTTACTAAGCTGTATTTACTATCTTTTCCATATAGGGCGAACACCCTACATGAATAAATGGGCAACCAAGCTTTGTTTTTTATCAAAATCAGGTAGATTTTCCCATTTATGAATGCACCCAAAAACCTAGCTTTCTTCTACCTTTTCCCTATTAAAACCACAATACTCCTCGGCTCTAATACGATATTTTTTTGATCTCCTAGCTCTTTTTCCACCTTGCCAAATCCACATTCACTCCGATCACTGCTCTGGAATATCTGATACCAATGTTTTGCTTTTCCTACATGTGGCAATGCAAATGGATGCGGTTCCCAATGCATATTGTAGGCAACATAAAAATCTGAATCTTCATTCTCAATTTCTGATTTTCCATATTTTCCACAATACAATATCCCTACTTCTCTTCGATAATTTTCGAATTCTGGATACCATGGTTTCTCTCCATGATAAGAAAGGTCTGGGTACCCCAGTGCCAAATAATCCATTAATCTAGGAGCTTCGCTCATTCGAAAAATCCAATACCTTTTTCGGAATCGAATCAAATCTTTTACAAACACCACCAAATCTTCTTGATTTTTTTTCTGTTTCCAGTTAACCCATCCCAATTCATTATCTTGACAGTAGGTATTATTATTTCCATTTTGTGTGTTCCCAAATTCATCACCTGCCATAAGAAGAGGGGTTCCTTGACTTAAAAACACTAAAACCAGTGCATTTTTCATCTGTTGCTTGCGAAGTTCCATAATTTTTTTCTTCTTTGTTTGACCTTCCACACCACAGTTCCAAGTATGATTATAATCTGTACCATCTTGGTTATGCTCACCATTGATTTCATTGTGTTTTCGCTCATAAGAAACCATATCATATAAAGTAAAACCATTAAAATTGGCAATATAATTGATGATTCCTCTGTCTGCATCCACTCGACGATTTCGAGTTAGAAACTCCTCAAGTTGTCCTTCATCTCCCTTTAAGAATTTTCTAGCACTATTCATAAATCCATCGTTATATTCACCTAGGCGCTTTCGCTTTCCGCCAAGTTGTTCTTCACCCCAGTAATGGGACCACAATTTCACATCGGCCAAATACGGATCTAATTTCAACAGTTCATAGGGAGCATTGCCTAAAACATGCACTCCATCAATATGAAATTCTTTTACCCAATAACGCACAGCCTCTATTGCATAAAATGGATCTCTTCCTTGATCAAAGTACATTTCTACAATTAATTCAATCCCAGCTTCATGTAATTTTTTTACCAATTCTTTAACGGATTGAATCGGATCATCTCCATAAGCATACGCTGCTTTAGGAGCAAAACTCATAGCAGGCAGATATCCCCAACAGTTGACTTTTCCTGACACTTGACAATCTCCATATGGGTTTTTCCACACTTCATCTGGTAACATAATTTCTGAAAATTCTGCAATTGGCGCTAATTCTAATGTAGTAATTCCAAGTTCTTTCAAATAGGGGATTTTTTCAATTATCCCTTCAAATGTCCCTTTTTTTCTAACTTTTGAGGATGGATGCATCGTAAAATTTCTCACATGAGCATGATAGATAATCATATCTTCATAGGCAATTTGAGGTTTTTTTTCATCCCCCCAATTAAATTTACGGTCATATATCTTTGCTGGAATCAAACTTTTATCTTGGTACGCCCCCCAGGATTTCAATCCAAGAAAACACTTACCATATGGATCACTGACTCTTACTCCATCCACTTCAAATAAATAGGAATCTATTTTTTTATCCAATGATTTTAATGGAATTTCCAAATTCCATACATTTCCTCGCTTTAATTCTACATCAAACAATATCTTTGTTTCTTCTTCTGTTTTAGAATCTATCAATATAAGATAACAGCTTTCTCCTTCTGAAATCAAAGTAAAGTGTGCTATCTTCTCTGCGATTACTACTCCCATAATCATCATCGTCCTTTACTTTTACTTTAAAGTCAATTGAACCGGACAATGATCCGAACCGGTTATTTGTGTATGAATCACTGCATCCTCTAATTGTTTTTCTAAATCTTTTGAAACACAAAAATAATCAATTCTCCACCCAGCATTCTTCGCTCTTGCTTGAAAACGATAGGACCACCAAGAATAGATAGATTCTTTCTCTGGATAAAAATAGCGAAATGTATCTATAAACCCTGCTTGTAACAGTTCTGAGAACTTTTCTCTCTCTTCATCCGTAAAGCCTGCATTTTTTCGATTTGTCTTTGGATTTTTCAAATCAATTTCCTGATGTGCTACATTTAAGTCTCCACAAAGAATCACAGGTTTGTGCTCTTCAAGTTTTTTTAAGTAACAACGAAAATCTTCTTCCCATTCCATTCGATAATCTAATCGTTCAAGTTCACTTTTAGAGTTTGGTGTATAGCAAGTAACTACATAATAATCTAAATACTCTGCAGTGATTACACGACCTTCTGTATCATGTTTCTCAATTCCAAGTCCGTAACTCACAGATAAGGGTTCTTCTTTAGAAAATAATGCAGTACCTGAATACCCTTTCTTAATAGCATAATTCCAATATTGATGGTACCCTTCTAGTTCTAATTCAATTTGTCCACCTTGTAGTTTCGTTTCTTGTAAGCAGAAAACATCTGCATCGATCTCTTTAAAAAAGTCCAAAAAACCTTTTTGCACACATGCGCGTATCCCGTTTACATTCCAAGAAACTAATTTAGTCATACAAATTCTCCTTATAAACACCTGCTTTAATTAAGTTTCGTATTCCCTCTACTACAATAGGCTTATCTTCTTGATAAGTAACGCCAAACCATTTGTCTTTGGATTCTAATACACTTACTACAGCTTTTCCATTTTGAATCATTTGGTCAACTATATTTGGTAATAAAAATTCTGCCTTGATATCTTCTTCTGTTATAGAATTTAAGAATTCTACAAACTTCCCTTCTAGCACATTCAAAAAATCAGAAGGGAATCCCCACATATTCATAGACACTATTTGTTCTTCGCTTAGTTCTACGGCTTTTCCAGCTCCTGTCTCTCCTCTTAATTTGCCTTCTCTATATCCAATTTCAAATGTTTCACACACAGCATCCAATGTATTTTCGGCACTAACTTCGCAAACACCCCTTGCTACCGTTCCATTGTCACTCAACGTATTCTTCAAAACAAATCCACTCATACAAATATCAAATACTTCTTGTCCTTGTTTCATTTGCTCTTGCATATAGGTTTGAATCTTTTTAAATCCTTCTTTTCCGTAATAATCATCTGCATTAATTACTGCAAAAGGCTCTTTTACCACACTTCTTACTGCACGTACCGCTTGACCAGTCCCCCATGGTTTCACTCTTGCTTCTGGTACATGAAAACCATCCGGTAAATCATTTAGTTCTTGGAAGACATATTCTACTTTTACAATTTTTTCAATACGATTTCCGATTTGTTCTCTAAAATCATCCTCAATGTCTTTACGAATAATAAAAACCACTTTATTAAATCCTGCTTCTATCGCATCATGTATGGAATAATCCATTATAATTTCACCATTTGGTCCAACCGGTTCTAACTGCTTGATTCCTCCACCAAATCGGCTCCCAATACCTGCTGCCATGATCACTAACGTTGTATCCATTGTAGTTCCTCCTAAATCCTATATTATATCTTATCAATATATCACAGAGAAAAAAAAAAGGCAAACTATTATGAGTTTGCCTTTCAGGTTTATTCAATCATTTGAATATTCGGATAATATCGGAATAATACTTTTGCTACAATTTTATCTTTATGCACATATGTATTCTTCCATCTACGAGAGTCCAATGAATAATTTCTATTGTCTCCCATCATGAAGTAACTATCTTCAGGAACTTCATAAATAGTAGACACTTCAGGTAACATAGGCTCTTTAATATAAGATTCATCAAGAGGTGTTTCCGATCCGTTGATGTACACAAGTCCATTTTTTATTTCCACTGTATCTCCTGGTAATCCAATAATACGTTTTACATAGAACACACTTTCATCATCTGGATATCGAAAAATAATCACATCGCCTCGCTCTGGCTCACTAAACAGATACGCAGGGCGAATTCCTACCACACGGTCACCTGGCATGATAGCATTCTCCATAGATCCCGTAGGAACTCGGCTATTGGCAATCACAAATGTATTCAGTACAAATGCAATTGCTGCAGCTGAAATAATTATTTTTACCCATTCTAAAACTTCTTTCTTCCAGTCTTTCTTTTTCTCTTTCGGAATTCTCCACTCTTCGTCACGAATCTTCTCTTCACTCATATTTTAGCCTCGATTACGATATTTTTCTAATAATTGATGAATTCTTCCTGTTGGATTTAACAATTCTCTAAGCGACACATCGTGATTCAAACTATCAATAATCAACGCGATATACTTGCTTAAATCCACATTAATATAATAAGGTTTTGATAATAATTCCGGTGTTTGATAGATCAGGTTTGTTGTTAAAATGCGATCGATCAATCCTTGCTCATAATATTCATCAAACTTTTTAAGTCCATTGGTAAATAATCCAAATGTAGAACAAATAAATACTTTTCTCGCTTTTCTTTCTTTTAATGCTTTTGCTACATCGAGCATACTATCGCCTGAAGAAATCATATCATCAATAATCAGCACATCTTTTCCTTCTACATCACTTCCCAAAAATTCATGTGCTACGATTGGATTTCGTCCATCAATAATTTTAGTATAGTCTCTTCGCTTATAAAACATCCCCATATCAATTCCCAATACATTGGCAAAATATACTGCTCTTCCCATACCGCCTTCATCAGGGCTAATTATCATCATATTTTCGCTATCAAGCTTTAAATCGGTCTCATATCTCAGCAAATACTTAATAAATTGATAGATCGGTTGTACTGTTTCAAATCCTTTTAGTGGAATTGCATTTTGTACACGTGGATCATGTGCATCAAATGTGATAATATTGCTCACTCCCATGTTGGTCAGTTCTTGAAGTGCTAATGCGCAATCTAGAGATTCTCTCGAAGAACGTTTATGCTGTCTGCTTTCATATAAAAATGGCATAATTACGTTAATTCTTCTAGCTTTTCCAGCTGCTGCCGCAATAATACGCTTTAAGTCTTGAAAATGGTCATCTGGAGACATATGATTCGTTCTACCGCAAAGAGAATAGGTCAAACTGTAGTTACAAACATCTACCATCAAATAAAGGTCATCACCTCTTACGGATTGTAAAATCATCCCTTTTGCTTCACCAGAACCAAATCTAGGAGTTTTTACATCAATTATGTAAGAATCTTTTTGATATCCTGAAAAAGCAATGGTTGACTTATGCTCGCTTTCTCTTTCTCTTCTCCACTCTACAAGCCACTCATCTACCTTCTTTCCCAACTCATCACAACTTTTCAATGGAACAAGTCCTAATGGACCAAATGGGATTGTTTCAATACTACTATCTTGCTGAATCATTTCTTTCCTCCAAATCTTTTATCCAATGTTTCTTTTATAACATTCTGTATCACAATAGTCAAGTCATATTATGACAAAACTCATCGATAACGTTTTTTTACACGTATATCATCTCCATATAAAGGAATTGTTGTATAGCTACTTATCATCCTAGAAGCCACACGATCTGAATACGTATCTCGCAGCATATCTGGTGATAGATTTGTAGAAATAATTGTTCCTTTGTTTCGATTCAACCTTTCATTGATGCAATAGAAGAGTTGTGAAGTAACAAATGTGTTATTCATCTCCGTTCCAAGGTCATCAATAATAAGAAGTTGACAATCAAATATATTTTTATAAATCTCTTCTACTTCTTCCACTTCATAACTAAATTTATATTTTGACAAAATATCAAACAAATCATTTGATGAAAGATAGATTACTGCAATTCCACGTTCAATAAGTTCTTTTGCAATACAATTTGTCAGAAATGTCTTCCCAACTCCTGTGCTTCCTGTAAATAATAAATTTCCACTGATTTCAGAAAATTCTTCTACAAATTGCTTACATCTTTTTACCACACGTTTCATATATTCTTTTTGAGTCATAGATAGGTTCCCAATATTTTTTGAGTCATCATAATAACTCTCTTCAAAGGTGTCAAAATTCTCTCTCATTAAGATTTCTCTAATATTGGATTGTGCATATAGAACTTTTCGACGTTCTTCCTCGAAACACTTACAGCGCTTCCCATTAACATACCCAGTATCTTCACAAACGTTACATACGTATTGCAATTCCATATAGTTTTCGCAATAGTGATTACTTATCAAGAGATTTCTTTTTTCTTCTCGCAAATTATCTAGTTCTTTTTTCAGTTCTTCTACTTTAACCCCATCATTTCCAAGTTGTTTTCTCGCTCTTGCAGCAGAAACTGTAATGATTTTTTGATCCAACTCCTTTATCTGTGGAATTTTTTTATAGATTTCTTCCACACGAAGGTCTTGATCTCGCTTGTTTATTAATTGCTGCTTTTGGTAGTCACGCATCAATTCTCTATGTTGATAATTACTAAGAGCCATCTTCCTTCTCCTCACTTATATTAGAAAGTCAAACTTGATCACTCTGCCATCCATGATTGAACTTGATCCATCACTAAGGACTCATAATTCGTGTCTCGTTGTTCAAAATTGTGGAAGCGATTATTAGCAGGTTTTCCTTTTTCCGATTTTCCTTTACTCTGTCTCTTTTGATCTAGATTTGAAATATCACTCAAATGTTTCACGCCTTGCTTTTTCCATTGGGTTAATATTTTGTCAGCATATTGGAAACTCGGAGTATGTATGGTGTCGATGGTTCGTCTACATGCTTCTATTATAATTTCTTTTGTAAATCCCAATTCTTTATACCATTTATTGATTATTTCTTTCTCTGATTCCGCTGGGCTTCTATCATTGATTCCAAATGCTTTTAGCACCCCAAAAACATCCTTCCCAAATCCCATGGTATACGCTTTCGCACGTTCCACTGTATCAATCTGGTTCTCATGCCAATTTAGTGCTACTGTCTCGATATATCGGATGCTTGTATGATTATTTTGCACACAATACTCTGTAAGAAACTCTAATAATTCAATGGACATCTGCAGTCCATCATAAAGGTATGCATATACAGCACATTCTCGTTGGGTAAACACTTTATTTAAATACTGCTGTGCAATATACAATAATTGTGAAAAATCCTCATCCGATTGAAGTTTCATTACCTGATCTTGTGTATAAACCACCTTTTCTTTTACCTTTGGCTTTTGTGGTTTCGGCTCAGACATCTGTATATTAGGCGCCTTTTCTTTTACAGGAGACTCCTCTGGTTTTTTTATTACACCAACCTTTTCCCAATACGCAATAGCCCGAGTCACATCTGCCTCTGTATGGTTTAGCGCATCTGCAATAGAGGATATGGTAATATCCTCATCCTTATGACAAAGGATATATAAGTACACTTTCACATGTTCTCCATTTGCTGATACCATATATTGATCGATAAACTCATTATTCACAACTGTTACGCCATTCTTTAATCCGTGGGAAAATAACATCTTATACCATCCTCTCTTACTATGATTCTATCATAACACATCTAGGTACAAATGAAAATAGTTTACGTTATCCACAGTTTTTTTTATGTTTACTGTGGATACTGTGGATAACTTCTTGTTTTTCCCCATTATTTTTTTGTTAAATCTAAAAAAAGCTTTGATTTATCGACAAATGTTAAAAACATGTAAATTACGTTTTATAAACAAGAAATCCACATGGATTTCTACACAATTTGGTGGAAATCTATGTGGATACTGTGGATAACTATTGCCCAAGAAGCTTTTCTCCTATTTTTACAACGTCTCCAGCCCCCATAGTTATCAACAAATCACCGTTGATACAATTTTCTAAAATAAATGTCTCAACATCATCAAAACTAGAAAAATAATGAACTGGAGTACCTATTTTTTCGATTAAAGCAACCAAATCTTTCGAACTCACTCCAAGTGTATCGGTTTCTCTCGCAGGATAAATATCTGTAAGGATAACCGAATCTGCTAGGGCAAGGGTTTCTGCAAATTCATCTAAGAATGCTTTTGTTCTTGTATATGTGTGTGGCTGAAATACACATACAATCCGCTTATGAGGATAATTTCTAGCTGCCTCTATTGTTACTTTTATCTCTTGTGGGTGGTGTGCATAATCATCAATAATTACAATTTCTCCAAGCTCTCCTTTTCTTTGAAAACGTCGATTGGTTCCTGTATAATTAAGCAAACCAGTTTGTATAACATCTTTTTCAATTTCAAAATAATCTGCTACTGCAATAACAGATAACGCATTAAGAACATTATGTTTCCCTTGAACACCCAGTTCATATCTACCCAAAACAAGCCCATCTTTCATTAAATCAAAGCAGCCTCTTCCAAACTCATCATATTGGATATTTTTTGCTTGATAATCACAATGTGCACCTTCTCCAAATGTAATTATTTTACAATCCAGATCCTTTACAACTGTATCAAATCCTTCTATATCGCCATTAATGACCATAATTCCATCTGGCAAAATATTTCCACCAAATTTATGAAACGAATCTCTAATATGATGGATATCTTTAAAATAATCCAAGTGATCTTCTTCTATATTAAGAACAATTGCAATATTAGGATAGAATGACAGAAAACTATCTGTATATTCACAAGCTTCTGTAACAAATACCTCTCTCTTTCCAACCTTGATATTCCCTCCAATGGATGGCAGTATTCCCCCAACAGAAATTGTTGGATCTTTTTTTGCTTCCATAAGCACTTCAGCCATCATAGAGGTGGTAGTAGTTTTTCCATGAGTTCCTGCTACTGCAATCGATGATTTATAGTTTTTCATCATCTGACCAAGTAGTTCTGCACGAGTAATCATAGGAATTCCTCTACTTACAACTTCTTGATATTCTGGATTATCTTTTTTTACTGCAGCTGTGTAAACCACAACGTCAATTCCCTCTTCAATATTTCCTGCTCTTTGACCGTAAAATACTTTTGCTCCTGCTTCTTCTAACTGAACTGTCAATGGACTTTCTGAAATATCTGATCCACAGATAGCAAAACCTGCCCCTAAGAGCACTTGAGCTAAACCGCTCATACTTATTCCGCCAATCCCAATAAAATGAATGGTTTGGGGTTTATTAAAATCAATTTGATACATATACGATTCCTTTCACAAACCGTAACCGCTCAGCTACACAACTTGTAAGCAAAGCGGTTACAAAAAATGACTATGGTTCCAACAGATGTCTCATCAATGTATATCCTTTTTCAAACATTATTCCCGTAGATTTTGCATGTTCCTCTGTAAAGGAATCAATATTCGATTTTTTTTCAATCGAACTATCATAAAGCAAATATGGAACTGGGTCTGATACATGTGTTTTTAATGCAAGTGGCGTTGGATGATCTGGCATAATCAATATCCTTACCGATTCTTCTGCTCCTTTTAATGCTTCCAATACAGGAGTTAATACCTTCTCATCAATCAATTCAATGGCACGTACCTTCCCTTTTATATCCCCTTGATGTCCACATTCATCTGGTGCTTCTACATGTATATACACAAAATCATTCCCATTTAACAATGTTTCAATTGCTGCATCTGCTTTCCCTTTAAAGTTTGTCTCTAAATTTCCTGTCGCGCCTTCAATTTCAATTACTTCCATACCAGCACAAATTCCAATTCCCTTAATCAAATCCACTGCTGAAATTACTGCACCTTTCTTTTGGTACATACTATAGAATGGGTCAATGGTAGGTTTTGTCCCCTCACCCCAGAGCCAAATAGAATTTCCTGGATTTAATCCTCGTTCTATTCTTGCTAAATTAACTGGATGGTCCTTTAGAACCTCATAGCTTCTTTCCATTAAATTTCGTATTGTTTCGTCATTTGGTAGGTAATTCTTGATTCCTCGATCTGAGATATCATGTGGCGGAGTTAATGCATATCCTATTGTACCATGTTTCCAAATCATACAATGGCGATAGCTGATTCCACTATAAAATGTGCGAATTTCATCTCCCAGCTTCTCTTCTACTGCTTGTATTAATTGGCTTGCTTCCTCTGAGGTAATTTCCCCAGCACTATAATCTACCATTACCTTATTGCCATATTCGACTTCTTCTGATAATGTAACAATGTTGCAACGAAATGCTACATCTGTATCTAACATTTCAATTCCCATACTTACAGCCTCTAGTGGCGAACGCCCTGTATAGCATTTCTTTGGGTCATATCCCATTGCTGACAGATTCGCTACATCGCTTCCTGGTTTCATTCCTTCTGGAACGGTATTAACCATTCCTAACTCTGCATATTTTGCTAATTGATCCATAGAGGGCTTATTCGCCACCTCCATCGGTGTTTTATCCCCCAACGAATCTACAGGGTAATCTGCCATTCCATCTGCCAATAATACAATATACTTCATACACATCCCCTTCTAGGACTCTAAAAGCCCTTCTGATATCAGTTTTTCTACCTTTTTCCTCAATCGATCTACCACTTGACCTGCATTTAATTTTTTTTCATCTATTGTGATATCTGCATATTTTTCATAAAGTGGTGCTCTTTCTTTATATAAGTCTTTTAACGTCATTCCTTTTTTCAAAGCAACTCCTCTATCTTTCAAATTACCTAAACGAGACTTTAATGCAGAATAATCCAATTTCAAGTACACAACAATACTGTTTTCTTTTAGATGTTCCATAGCTTCTTTGCCATAAATCACACTTCCACCAGGAGCTATAACAGAACGCTTTACATGCAAGCTAGCATTCACTTCATTTTCTACTTGTAAAAATCCTTTTAATCCATCTTGCTTAATAATATCTTTTAGCAAGCATCCTTTTTGCTCTTGGATTAGCAAATCTACATCCACGAAAGAATAACCAATTCGCTTTGCTAAGATCACACCTACTGTGCTCTTACCAGATCCAGGCATACCGATCAATGTAATATTTGATTTCATTTTCCATGTACCTTACTTTGCCTTATTTTTTTCCTCGTACTTTGCTACGTTTTATTTTTTTCCTCACAGAAAACCCAAATGAACCTAGCGTTTTTCCAGTTTCTAAATATTCTCCATGAGAGTATGCAATAAGTCCTGCTTTATTCAAGTCGAATTTTCCAGATGCATTTAAATATTGTTCATCTACATTTACCGCTAGCACTTTAGCAATAAACATATCATGACTTCCTAATTTTTTTATTTCCGTAACTTTACATTCAATATTTACTGGACACTCTTCAATATATGGAACGGATATCTGTTGAGATTTTCCTCTTGTAAGTTTCAATTCTTTCCATTTATCTACATCTCTACCAGAGCGGACACCACAATAATCCGTCGCTTTTACAAGATGCTTTGTTGTAAGGTTCACTACAAATTCTTTCGTCTCTTTCAGCATTGCATGGGAATATCGTTCTGGACGAACTGAAATATAAAGCATTGCAGGACTAGAACAGATGGTTCCTGTCCATGCAACCGTAATAATATTATCTTTTCCTTCTTTATTTGCAACACTGATCAGCGCTGCTGGCACTGGGTACACCATATTGCCTGGTTTCCAAACTGAATTTTTACGCATAATTATCCTCTCATTACCTTGTGACTAATGTTCGCAAGCGATCATTAGTGCTGGAATTAATTGTTTCTTACGCGATACTACTCCCGGAAGGTTAACAATTCCATCTCTAAAGTTACCATCTACTTCTGTATCAATGTGGAATGCTGATTGAATCAATACCTCCGCACCATTTCCCACACACAGTAAGTGTGTAGATTCTGTCAATATATTTGTTAGCATGAAATAAATCATATCTAGATTTTGAACTTCTGCAATTTTAATCATGTAATTTTTTATACGAACTTCTAATTCCTGAAGTTCTTTTACATTAAGAGAACTGATTTGCCCTACTGCAAATGTGAATTTTCCTGCTGTAAATCGTTTGAAGTCTTGGTAGAATATCTCTTCGTCGCTTTTCCCTCTAAAATTACTTCCAGCTGCAAACATCTCTTCTGCATACTGATTTATATCAATTTCAGCAATTTTACAAAGCTCTAATGCTGCTGATTTATCAACTTCAGTACAAGTAGGAGAACGAAATAGCAATGTATCTGAAATAATAGCACTACATAATATTCCTGCTATTTGTTTCTCAATTTTCACATTTGCTTCACGATACATTTGATATACAATCGTTGCAGTACAACCAAGAGGTTGATTCCGAAAAAATACAGGCGCTATGGTTTTTAATGTACCTAGCTTGTGGTGGTCAATAATTTCTTGAATCTCTGCATTTTCAATTCCCTCTACAGCCTGACTCTTCTCATTATGATCCACTAAAATAACAGGTTTTCCTTTCGCTCCAAGTAAATTTCTACGAGAAATCATTCCTAAAAATTTTCCATCTCCATCTAATACTGGGAAATCGCGATGCCTTTTACTTGTCATAATATCTTTGATATCATCAATAAAATCTGTATCTTCAAAGGTAATCAAATTTTCTGTTTTCATAAAATATTTAATTGGCATACTTTGGTTTATCAAACGAGCTGCTGTATACGTATCATATGGAGTAGTGATAATGGTACAACCTCTCTCTTCTGCCAATTTTTTTATTGTAGTAGAGACACTAGCATCTTCACAAATAATAATACAACTTGCCTTCATCTCAATGGCACAAAGCTGTGATTCATATCGATTTCCAAGAATTACTAAGTCATTTTCCTCTATGTAGAATTCCATCGTATCTGGGCTTGCAGCTGCAATTAGTACTTTTCCTTTATCAAAATATGCATCTTTGCTACCTACAAAGATTGTTCCTTCTAATGTTTCAATAATATTTTGATATTGGGTTTTTGCTTTCGACAAAATTTCACTATCTGTTACATTCATATGAGAACGTGAAATATCACCTACTGTTAGCAAACCATCTAGCATTCCTCTTCGTGTAACCGCTGGAAGTGTTACAACATTTTCCTCCTGCATCATATTCCAAGCTTTTTTTAGAGATATATTACAATTTGCTCCCTTGATTTTCCGAATTTCAATATCACTCACCTGTGTTTTTACGTTATCTATAAGTGTAGGTGCTTCGATACCAAAATAATTTAGAACAAATTGAGTTTCCTCATTTACGTGTCCTGCTCTTCCAGCCAAATACTCTCTACCTGTAATTGTAGCTTTCAAACGCGCATAGCTAATTGCAGAACAAATCGAATCCGTATCTGGATTTTTGTGTCCTATAACAATGGTCATTCTTTTTCTTTCTGACATAATACCTCCACTTAGTAAATATCAATAGTTTTGTTTTGTTTATTTCATGCATTTTATACAAAACGCACACATTAACAGTTTGTTTCCAATCTGTTCATACTTTATTCATACTTCCTAACTATACTAAATGTATAGAAAATATGAAAGCAAGTTGATTTCATAGTCAATTTGCACATAGATTTTTCATAATTACCCCGGTCGAACGATGTTCACCGGGGTCTCCTCATTTTATCAATCAATCCTTCTCAGAAGTTTTATAAAAACCTCCGAGAAGAACGGAACATTTTATTCTAAAACAAGTCTAGCTGCCCCATAAATTCCTGCATCATTTCCTAACTGCGCTAAAGTAATTTTGGCTTTTTTCTTAGAAATTGTTGTATATTCATGATAATATGCTTCTATTTTATCTGTCAAGAAACTTCCAGCTTTTGAAACGCCTCCTCCAATGACAAATACTTGAGGATCTGCAATCAAGGTAATGGTTGCAAGAGAAATTCCTAAGTAATAAGCTACTGTATCCATCGTTGCTAATGCCAATGGGTCTTCTGCTTTTGCAGCATCTAATACATCTTTCGCAGTAACGCTATCCCCTATTTCTCGTAACGTTGACTTCATGTCTGTAGTTTCCATCATACGTCTCGCCTCACGAGCAATTCCAGTAGCACTGCTCACTTGCTCTAAACATCCTTTTCCACCACAATTACAATGTTCTGTTTCATCTCTTCGAACTGGAAGATGACCTATCTCCCCTGCAAGACCATGATCTCCACAAACAATTTCTTCATTAATGATAACTCCACCACCAACACCTGTTCCAAGTGTCAACATAACAAGATCTTGATAACCTTTTCCACCACCTTGCCACATTTCACCTAACGCAGCTACATTGGCATCATTACCACCTTTTACTGGAATTCCACCTAATAATTTACACATTTCATCTTGTGGATTAATATCTTTCCACCCTAAATTTACACAAACTTCTACATATCCATCTTCTGATACTGGTCCTGGTACACCCATACCTGCTCCAATAACATCTTCTTTTTCAATTTCTCTATCTTTCAAAACAGACAGAATTGATTCAGCAACATCGTTTAATATGTACTTTCCACCCTCTTCTGTTCTTGTTGGAACTTCCCATTTATCTATAAGTGTTCCATCCACTTCAAAAAGACCTAACTTAACTGTTGTTCCACCAATATCAATTCCAATACATTTTTTTGACATAACTTAAATTATCCTTTCTAGTCCATTCATTCGGTGTGAGTATATTTACTCATTCGTTATTATAGTAGTATAAAAGAAAGATACATAAAATGCAAGAATTGTTTATGCCAAGTTCGGGTCTAACATTCCATATATATTCATCATTATTAACTAATTATGAAGAATTTTTATTAAATTAAGCAAAGCCTCTAGACCAATTTCTCTTAAAAATCAGAAATCTGTCTAGAGGCTTATATCAAAATATTTCTTCCATCATTTCAATACTATTTCTTGGATTTGATTCTCCCCCATAACAAGTAGTGTATTAAAAGAACTTCCTTTACTAATTTTACGAACTGGGAAATCAAATGTTCCACTATATTTTTCCACACCAACTAAATTATAAATTTTACAGGAATTTTCATTATATAAAATCACAATATTATCATCAATATCTGCTTGTTCATACTCATAATCCATCATCTTTTCAAACAATAACCCACCGCTATTACCATATACCATTAATTGATATGGAAATTCTCCTGATAAGTTTTCGACTACAACCCCTACATACTCTTTTGATGTAAATACAGAACGAACTTGTTCTTCATACAAAGCTTCCTCCACTATTTGTGGAGATGCAAGATTTCGAACAGAAAAAAATGTAAGTCCATTTCCTGCAGCTGCTACCGTATAGTGGGAACCTAAATGTTCTACAACTCCTACAAGTGTTCCAACAAAGGGATCA
>CAYJKD010000032.1:6133-16171 GCA_964370595.1 uncultured Lachnospiraceae bacterium | reverse complement strand
ACATAGTTTGGTCTTGTAACCGTACCAGATTTCCCTGGGACACTTAGGCATCCTTCTGTTCCTGTTTGCTCTCCACTTACTTCAAGGATTTCTGGGTTAATTAATACAATCTGATTCTCGCCATCTGCATCGATTACAACAATCTGCTTTAATATTCCAATTTGAGGAGCCGCAAGCCCAACTCCATTGGCTTCATACATGGTTTCAAACATATCTTCAATTAATTCTATAACTCTTGGAGTAATCTCTTTTACTATTTTTGATTGTTTACGAAGGATTGGATCTCCCTCCACTCTAATTTCTCTTATTGCCATTTCTACTAATTCCTTTCACTAGGATTATAGGGTGAAAATAAATTTTCATCCTTGTCGTTTGTGATTTCACTCTTGCAAGCAAGCGAAATCACTGCACTTAATTATGAAAAATCATATTGAACATTGTTTTGACTATATCTTATTTCTACTTGACAAAATTCTTCTAACGATTTTTGTATTCCTAACAGTATATCATAATTTTCGTGTTTCATATACAAAATTTTTCTGTAATGATCCATGATCTTATAAACAGGTGCATTTGCTGGACCAATTAATTGTAGCTGAGTTATTGGGTTTTCCTTAATACGTTCTTTCATTTCATTCACTTGATTTTCAACTAATGCTTCTTCTATTCCCTGTACCAACACCGTTAACATTTTACACATCGGAGGATATGACATCATTTTTCGAAATGATAATTCTTTTTCATAAAAATCTAAGTAATCTTGATTTGATGCTGCTTGAATCGAATAATGCTCTTTCGCATACGTTTGAATAATCGCTTTTCCTTTTAGATTACCTCTTCCTGCTCGGCCAATTGCTTGCACCAATAATTGAAACGTTTTTTCTGTAGCACGATAATCTGGAGAATATAGTGATACATCTGCAGCTAATATTCCAACAAGTGTTACAGAGGGAAAATCATGACCTTTTACAATCATTTGTGTTCCAATTAAAATATCAGCTTGTTTTTTTGAAAATTTCGACAATATTTGCTCATGTCCACCTTTTTTAGAGGTCGTGTCCAAATCCATTCTTAAAATTCTTGCCTTTGGAAACATCTCCTTTGTCATTTTCTCAATCTGTTGTGTACCAATCCCAAATCCTGCAAGGTACTTGGATTTACAATTTGGACATTGATTTGGAAGTGCTATTTGGTAATTGCAATAATGGCAACGTAAACTTCCGTCATTATGATGAATTAAAGATACATCACAATGGGGACACTTAATCGCTTCTCCACATGATCGACACGAAATAAACCTTGAATATCCTCTTCGGTTCATAAACAACATAATTTGTTGTCCATTTTCTAAGTTATGTCGAATTTCATTTTGCAATGCAACACTAAAAATAGATTTGTTCCCTTGCTTTAACTCTTCTCGTAAATCCACAATCTCCACCTGTGCCATTTCACTATTTTCAGATGCTCGATTGGTTAAAGTAAATAATCGAAAAAAACCTAACTGTGCTTTGGAGTAAGATTCCATAGAAGGTGTTGCAGACCCCATTACAAACATCGCTTTATGCATTTGAGCTAACTGTATCCCAACCTCTCTTGCATGATATCTTGGAGTTGTCTCGCTTTTATATGCATCTTCATGTTCTTCATCCATAATTATAATACCTAAATTTGAAAATGGTGTGAACAATGCAGAGCGAGGTCCAATCATAATAGATGCTTTCCCACTCCTCACACGTTCTACTTGGTCGCAACGTTCTCCTTGAGATAGTTTAGAATGCATCACGCAAATGTTATTTCCAAATCTGCGAAAAAAACGCATAACGGTTTGATAGGTAAGCGCAATTTCTGGTATTAATACAACAGCCTGCTTTCCTTGGGCTAGAACATAAGAAATCATCTCCATATATACTTCCGTTTTCCCACTTCCTGTAACTCCATGTAACAGATAAGGTTTTCTAATTCCGTTTTTATAATCATGTTCAAACGTGGAAACAACCAACTCCTGTTCGTCATTTAATGTTACTTGACAACTTAACTCTGGTTCAATTTCTTCTGATATAATTGATTTGACAATCGTTTTGTTTCTTGCTTTCACAAGTTTTTTTACAGGCAGTACTGTTTTGAGCGCTTGATTCATAGTGGCGCCATATCGTTCTTTCATCCACCATGCAAGCTGAATTAGCTGAGAATCTGCCAATACGCCTTTTGACACAATCTCAGCTACCTCTTTTATTTTTGTAGTATCATATTCTGCTATTTCAGAAATATCTACCACATATCCTTTTCTTCTTCGATTTCCATTACCAAAAGGGACATATACCAATGTCCCTATTTGAATGCTTTCATCAAGCTCTTTTGGTATTGCATATTGAAACCTTTTATCAACATTTTCATGTGAAATATCAATAATTATGCTGGCATATTTCTGCCTCATCCCATCACCTATTTCAACTTTTCTAACAAGTGAGCAACTACCCCACTTAACATCATACTATTAGAACCTTTTAATAAAATGCAATCTCCTGCTTTTAATAAATGTTCCAATTCTATTTTAAGGGTGTCTTGTTGTCCGAAATCATAATGATTACAAATACAGCTTTCGGAAGCAAATTGTTCTGGAATCGCTTTTGCTAATTCCCCTAATGTAAAGAGATAATCTAATTTTAATCCCTTCATATAAGTACCAATTTCACCGTGTAATTGCCATTCCTTATCACCTAATTCTTTCATATCAGCAAGTACGAGTATTTTTCTAGTTCCTTGCATATGTTCAATAATATCAACTGCTGCTTTCATAGAAATAGGACTAGCATTATACGTATCATCAACAATGGTAATACCGTTTCGTTCATATGTTTGCTGTCTTCTCTGATAACCTTCAAAGGATTTCAATTTATTTGCTGCCTTTTTTATATCCACTCCATTTAGGTGTGCAGTCGCTAATGCAGCCATTGCATTAGAAACATTATGTTTCCCAATTACCCCAAGTGTAACTTCGGTTTCTTCATCCCTACATACTGCTGTAAAACTTGGATATCCATCCTGTAGTCGAATATTTTTTGCATAATAATCACAAGGGGTTTCCATACTATAATAAAAGGTTTTACATCCGATTTTTGATGTTGTATTGCACAACAAATCATCATCTTTATTAAGTAAGAGAATTCCACTAGAATCCATTCCATCCTCGATTGACATTTTTTCAAACAAGACACCTTCTCGGCTTCCTACTTGCTCTACGTGGGTGTAACCAATATTTGTTATTACAGCCATATGTAGCTTTGCAATTTTTGAAATGATTGTCAACTCCCCTGGTTCACTCATTCCTAGTTCAATCACGGCAATTTCATCTTCTTCTACAATATTAGCTAGTGTAATAGGGAGACCAACCTGGCTATTGCTATTGCCTGCAGTCCGAAAAACTCTCTTTTCTGCAGACAGTGCCAATGCCATCATTTCTCTTGTAGTTGTCTTTCCTACTGTTCCTGTTACACCTATCATTGGAATATTAACCCTAGCTCTACAATATCTTCCAATATCTTGTAATGCGATTTTTGTATCTGGAACATAAATAAAAGTTCCACTGCCTTCTGAATATGAAAGATTACTTGTTAATGTAGCTACTGCACCATTTTCAAATGCTTGAGTAATAAACTTATGTGCATCTACCTTAGCTCCAATCAAGGGAACAAATAAATCATTCCCACTCATCAAAGAAGAGTTTAAACTGATGTTTTTCAATTCAAGGGATTCATTTCCACATAATAAAGTACCACCTGTTGCAATCAAAACTTCCCTAACTGATATATGTTCCATTCTAACTAGATTCCCTTCCCTATCGCTTCTAACACAACTTGTTTATCCAAAAATGGAGTTCGTACTCCTTCTACTTCTTGGTAGTCTTCGTGTCCCTTACCTATGATTGCAATCATATCGCCTTTTTGCGCATGTTCTATACAGTAAGTAATCGCGTCTCTACGGTCTAAAATTTCAATATAAGACCCTTGGCTTTCCTCCACGCAACCTCTGATATCTGCAATAATATCTTCCGTTTTTTCATATCTGGAATTATCTGCAGTCAACACAGAAAAATCTGCCATCTGACCAGCTATTCTACCCATGGAATACCTACGCTCTTTTGCGCGATTTCCACCACAGCCAAACACACAAACCAAACGCGTTGGGCGATACTCTTTCAAGGTTTCAAGCAATGCTTTCATACTTACCTCATTATGTGCATAATCTACAATAACACAAAATTCATCACTTGAATAAACAATTTCCATTCTTCCATCAATAACAATGCTTGACAATCCTTTTAATATACTCTGGTTCGAAATTCCCATTTCATTTGCAACTCCAATTGCAGCCAAAGCATTGGATACATTAAATCTACCTGGAAGATTAATTCTTGCATTTGCCAAAAATTTCCCCTTCACTTGAAATCCGACTCCTACAAAATCACCCTGATTAAGATATTTTATGCCACTTCCAAAATAATCTGCTCCATCTTTGATTCCGAAACTAGCATGCTCACATGGAATTTCACTTTCACATGCTCTTAATTTATCATCATCATAATTATAAAGTGCTACCTTACTACATTGGAAAATTTGCTTTTTAAAATAGAAGTACTCTTCAAAATCTGCATGTTCTCCTGGACCAATATGATCAGGGGATATGTTATTAAATATGCTATAGTTAAATGTAATTCCTGCAACTCGACTCATTTTAAATGCCTGCGAAGAAACCTCCATCACACAATGTGTACAACCTGCAGCTAGCATTTGGGCAAAATATTTGTGAAGTTCATAAGATTCAGGTGTCGTATTTACTGTATTATATCGTTCTTTCCCTATGGTAACTCCATTGGTTCCAATGGTTCCAACCTTGCATCCATCTGCCTCAAGAATCGCTTTTACCATATGGGTAGTTGTTGTTTTACCTTTTGTACCTGTTATTCCAATTAAGATTAGTTTATCTGCTGGATGTCCAAATACTGCTGCAGATAATCGAGCCAATGCCTCTCTCCCGTCTTTCACAAGTATAATTGTTGCATCCTCTGGCAAATCAAGCATCTGCTCTACTACAAACACACGTGTCCCTTGGTCATATACTTGTTTTGCAAACCCATGAGAATCCACATTTGTTCCTCTCATACAAACAAATGCTTGATTTTCTTTGGCTTTTCTAGAATCATAAATTACATCTTCTACAAGCACTGAATCTGATCCTTGTATTCGTTGAATTTCCATTCCCTCTAGTCCATCTATTAATTTTATCATTATGTATACTCCTAAAATAATCCGGATATTACTCCATCTTCATTCACATCAATTCCATTAGCTGCAGGTTTCTTTGGTAGTCCTGGCATTGTCATAACAGCTCCTGTTAGCACAACAACAAAACCCGCACCTGCAGATACATATGCATCCCTTACTTGGATCTCAAATCCTTCAGGCCGTCCTAGCTTTGTTTGGTCATCTGATAAAGAATACTGTGTTTTTGCCATACAAACTGGCATATTTCCAAATCCCATCGCTTCTATTCTCTCAATTGATTTCGTTGCTGCTGTAGCATAGTTCACTCCGCTTGCTCCGTATATCTCTTTTGCAATGGTAGCAATTTTTTCTTTTATATTTAAGTCATTTGAGTAAATTGGTGCATAGTTGCTTGTTTTTGTCTCTATTGTTTCAATCACTTTATGAGCAAGGGCCACACCACCTTCGCCACCGTTTGCCCACACTTCAGATAATGCAAATTCACAGCCTTTTCCCTCGCAGAAATTTCGAATAAATTCATATTCTTTCTCCGTATCTGAAACAAATGAATTTAAGGTTACAACAACAGGCACACCATATTTATGTATATTTTCAATATGCTTTTCTAAGTTAACAATTCCTTTTTTTAACGCTTCAATATTTTCGTTGCCTAATTCTGCTTTTGGAACTCCTCCGTTATACTTTAATGCGCGTACGGTAGCAACTAAAACAACTGCATCTGGTTTTAAATCTGCCATACGGCACTTGATGTCTAAGAATTTTTCTGCTCCTAGATCCGCTCCAAATCCTGCCTCTGTAACAACAATATCTGCTAATTTTAAAGCTGTTTTTGTAGCTCTCACACTATTGCATCCATGAGCGATATTAGCGAAAGGACCGCCGTGTATTAGTGCCGCATTATGTTCTAATGTCTGAATAATATTCGGTTTAATCGCTTCTTTTAATAATGCTGCCATTGCACCTACTGCTTCTAATTGGCCTGCAGTTACTGGCTCTCCTTGATAATTATATGCAACAATTATTCTGCTTAAGCGTTCCTTTAAGTCTTTCATATCGTTAGCTAAACATAAAATTGCCATAATCTCAGAAGCAACGGTTATTACAAAGTGATCTTCCCTTACAACGCCATCTGCTTTTGCCCCTAGTCCTACTACAACATTTCTAAGAACGCGATCATTCATATCCAAACAACGCTTCCAAAGTACTTGGCGTGTATCAATTCCTAAATCATTTCCTTGTTGAATATGATTATCTAATAGAGCCGCTAATAAGTTATTTGCAGATGTGATTGCATGGAAATCTCCTGTAAAATGAAGATTTAAATCCTCCATTGGAACTACTTGTGCATAGCCACCACCTGCAGCTCCACCCTTAATCCCAAAACATGGTCCTAATGAAGGTTCTCTCAAAGCAAGCATTGTCTTCTTGCCCAATTTATTAAGTGCATCTCCCAAACCAATGCTTGTAGTAGTTTTACCCTCTCCTGCTGGAGTCGGATTAATTGCAGTCACAAGCACTAATTTCCCATCTTTGTTGTCTTTTACCTGATTCCAAAGCTCATCGGAAATCTTAGCTTTATATTTTCCATATAACTCCAAGTCTTCATCATGTATTCCATATTTTTTAGCAACCTCCTGAATATGTACCATTTTCGCTTCTTGTGCAATTTGAATATCCGTCTTCATTTTAACGTCTCCTTTGTTATTATTTTATCAGTTCTTCAAACTCTTCTATTGTCATTAAGATTTTTCGAGGTTTTGTACCTTCTTCTTCTCCTACAACACCTGATTGTGCTAATTGATCCATAATCCTTGCAGCTCGGTTAAATCCAATTTTAAACATTCTTTGTAACATTCCAATGGAACCTTTTTCCTTTTCAATGACAAATCGACCTGCTGCTTCAAAATACTCATCCATACCGTTTTGTGAGCTACCACTACTCTCTGCAACTGGGTTACTATTTACTTGTTTTTCCACTTCTGTATCATAATTTGGTCGAATCCCTTGCTCTGCTAAAAATTCAACAACACTTTGCACTTCTTTATCTGATACAAAAGCTCCCTGCACCCGTTGAGGTTTTGGATATCCTGCTGGGTAAAAAAGCATATCTCCTTTTCCTAGCAATTTTTCGGCTCCATTCATATCAATAATCGTTCTAGAATCCACACCAGAAGATACAGAAAATGCAATTCGCGAAGGAACATTTGCTTTTATCAATCCTGTAATTACATTAACAGATGGTCGTTGTGTTGCAATTACCAAATGAATTCCTGCTGCCCTTGCTAACTGTGCAAGGCGACAGATGGAATCCTCAACCTCACCTGGAGAAACCATCATTAAATCTGCCAGCTCGTCTACTATAATAACAAGTTGTGGTAATTTCTTTGGTTTGTTTTCGTCTTCTATTTCTTCAATGGATTCAACTTTTTTATTGTATCCCTTTAGATCCCTTACATTATACTCCGCAAATTTTTTATAACGTTCCGTCATTTCTACAACCGCCCAATTCAGTGCACCAGATGCCTTTTTCGGATCCGTTACAACTGGAATCATCAAATGAGGAATTCCATTATACACACTTAACTCTACTACCTTAGGGTCAATCATAATTAGTTTCACATCATCAGGATGTGCTTTAAATAAAATACTCATAATCAATGTATTGATACATACCGACTTTCCAGATCCTGTTGCACCAGCGATCAATAGGTGTGGCATTTTAGCAATATCTGTAGTTACCACTTGTCCACCAATATCTTTTCCTACTGCAAAAGCAAGATTTGATTCATGATTTTTAAAGGCATCAACCTCGAATAGCTCCCTCAAATATACAACATTATTTACCTTATTGGGTACTTCAATCCCTACTGCTGCTTTTCCTGGAATCGGTGCTTCAATTCGAATATCTTCTGCTGCTAGGTTTAATTTAATATCATCCGCTAGACTAACAATTTTACTAACCTTTACCCCTTGTTCTGGTTGCAACTCATATCTTGTAACAGTTGGTCCACAACTAATATTGGTAACGGTCACACCTACTCCAAAATTACGTAAGGTATTTTGTAACTTTAATGCCGTTTGTCTGTATTCTGATTCAGAAAAAGCATTATTATTTCGTTTACCTCTTTTTAATAATTCTAGAGGTGGTAATAAATATTCAACCAGAGGTACCTGGGTATCCTCCTCTTGGAATTGGATTCGTCCATGGATATCATTTTCTATGTTTGCTTCTTCTCTCTTTTGCTCTAATTTTTTTTGAAGAATTTCTGTATCAGTCTCCATCACTTTTCCAGTTGTCGTAACCACACGTTTTTGTTCTTCTAGCATGCGTAACTTATCAAAATTGCTTCCTTCTCTTTGTACGACCGTTTCTGCGTCATCCCTAATGGTCTCTTCCATCAAATTATCAATCGCTTCTTCCTTTTTGTTTGATAATGAATCAACTATTTCGGTTGCCGCTGTGTCCCTTGTCATTGCAGTTTCCATTTGCTGTAATTCCTGTTGTAATTCTTGTTGTAACGCTCGTTCTATTTCGGATGTGGTTGCCTCATCTTTTACATTCTTTATTGTTTTTGACTCATCATATATAATTTCTGATGCTGGGTAAGTATATTCAACTGTTTTCTGGATTGGTTCTTCTAGAATTTTCACTTGAGACAGTGGATTTGATATTCTTCCCGCCTCATCCTCTGCTAGCTCTATATCAAGATAACTCTCTGGAGCCTCAATCACTCCATTGAATTCATTATCAGTCACTTCTGGTGCTTCACAAGCATTGACAATTGGGTTTTCAATACAATCCTTTTCTTTTTTCTTAATGTTTTCAAGTTCTTTCTTTTCTTCTAATGTTACTTGTTTTAAGCTAGTTCGATGTAGCCGTTCTTCTTTTCTTTTTTCAAAATCATGTTTTGCATATTGATATGCATTCGCACTATGTTTTTGTACCGCACCTATTACTGATTTTTCAGTTACATACACAATACAAATCACAAAAAGAATGAGTAATACGATAAAAGCTCCAATCCTACCGAGCATACCCTCTAGCAATGTTAATAAGATTCCACCAACGAGTCCGCCTCCTAATCCATTTGTTGTAGAAAAACGATAATGTTCTAGCATTCCAAGTTCATTATCAATTCCTCCAGCAAAAAGAAATTGTAATAAGGAACAAAAAAAGATTAATGCACATCCAATCACTATCATCTTTTTCATCGCATGTATATTTTCCTTATTTGCTAAAATATAGCATGTAGCTACAAAAAGTAGGATTGGAGTAATATAGCCTAACATTCCAAATAATCCTAACTGAACTCCACGTAGAAAATCGCCAACGACACCACATAAATGAAAATTGCTCAAAAAACACAGTACAGCAATTGAAAAAGATGCCAAGATAAAAATCTCTACACGCATTGGACTCTTTTGAATTGCTGTACTCTTATTTTTTCCTTTCGTTTGACTTTTCTTACTTATATTCGTTTTTTTTATCTGCTTCTTTGCTTCCACGTAATAATGCCTCCTAATTTTCACATGAAAACAGTATACAAAAAATTAGACTGTTTTGCAAGTACGTCTTCTTTTCCTACCAATTACGATCTTCCACCAAATTTTGGTCGCTTGGCTCATTTATGAATGGCATAGCTGAACTGTTGCTACATTATTATGAAGTAGTTGCCATAATAACTAAAGTGCGATATACTAAGTGCAGTTATATCTCACTTGATAAAATACGTGGTAACATCAAACCCAATACCTT
>CAYJKD010000032.1:0-6123 GCA_964370595.1 uncultured Lachnospiraceae bacterium | reverse complement strand
CTTATCAAAACTTAAAAATATGTAATATAGGATGGTTAAATTATGACATTTTTACTTGATACACTAAAAGGCATATTCATAGGAATTGCCAATATTATCCCTGGCCTTAGTGGTGGAACACTTGCATTATCCTTTGGAATTTATGATAAAATGATCAGTTCTGTATCTAACTTAAAAAAAACACCAAAAAAAAGTATTCTTACTTTACTTCCCATTGTAATTGGTTGTGCCATTGGAATCATTGGATTTACCTATGCAATTGAATATCTACTTCTAAATCATACATTTGCTACGAGTATGGCCTTTACTGGACTTATTCTTGGAGGAATCCCTATTTTATGGTCCCAACTAAAAAAAGCGAAACGAGAAACCAAAAATTCTATCAATCTTGTATGTGTATTGATTTTTATATTCTTTTTCGCTGGTTCCATTACCCTATCTATGTTTGGTAGTGCTGACGAAACATTCCTTCCACTTACATTAAATCCAGTAACCGTAGTTTTACTATTCTTTGTAGGTATTATAGCATCAGCTACCATGGTTGTTCCAGGTGTCAGCGGATCACTTGTATTAATGATATTAGGATATTATTATAGCATCATTGCTACTATTCGAGAACTTCTTGATGCTTTACGCATTTTTGATATTCCTACAGTCATAAATGCTGGACTCATACTTTTCCCATTTGGGATTGGGGTTTTGTTAGGTATTTTTTTAATAGCAAAGTTGATTACTTTTCTATTTGAGCGCTTCCCTCTCCAAACATATTGTGGAATATTGGGACTTCTCTTGTCATCACCTATTGCTATTTTTCATAATACAGGTGCCTTCCATCAAGTTGGAACGCTACCAATCACTACCTATATTATAGGATTTATCTTAGCCATTGTCAGTGGTGTTATTACTTATTATTTAGGCGAACAGTAAAAAACAGCAAAGATGAATTGCAGTATGATATACACTCAATTTTATCTTTGCTGTTTTTCTATTATTTATTCTAACACTTCTTCCATCCATATTTCATCAATTAACGATGTCAAAGCCGCATGATACTCAGGAAAAGCTGATCCTATTTCTTCCATTGATTCTACGTTCTGCGCCTGTTCTTCCAATAACGTATCTTGAGACAGCACAGATAAGTCTCCCCAATTATCTCCATCTGCTTTTTGCTCTTGTAAATCTACAGAGAGTAATTCATTAATAGATACCAGTGCTCCTGCTATATTAGAAGCCTTTTGAGGTATCGTAAGAAAGTGAGTATTTCCAATGCTACCTTTTTCAAACGTAAATGCTTTTGTATTTTCTGGATATAATCCATCTGAAACGGATTTTCTCACTCCATCAACCGTATAGGTCATTCCAAAATCAACTTCGCCATCTGCATACATATTTGATAATTGTGCAAAATCGGCTGGATAACTCTCTCCCGCTCTCCATAAGTATGGTTTTATTTCAACTAAATATTTGATTACAGGTTCTATTATTTCCTTTACTTCCTCTTTTGAGAGGTCTGGATTTTGTAATTGTTTTGAATCGATCATTTGGACCATTAAATTCCTTACAAAAGCACTTCCAGTGAAATCTGGTGGAGCTGGATATGTAAATCTTCCTGGATTTTCCATAATCCACTGCTTTAGCTGGTCTGGATTTTTTGGAAAATCGCCTGCTGAGTCATCTCCGAAAAACACAAATTGTGCCCTTCCCCATGGTGCCTCTTCTCCATCAACCGACACTCCAAAATCATATAAAATAGACTCATCACTCATATCCAGATTTTGTGAATTAGGTAACACTTCCAAGAAATCACCTGCAAGCAGTCCATTGTTTCTAGCTGTATAAAAGTTCTCACCATTAATCCATACAATATCGACACTACCCGTATCTGAGCTTTCCTTTTCCGCTAACATTCTAGTCAATACTTCATCTATATTCATGCCAATACGATTAAAGGTTATTCCATGTAATTCTTTTAATTGTGTTGCAACGATTACATCCAAATACGTATTAACTTTTTCATCACCGCCCCATCCATAGAAGTTAACCGTGGTTCCCTCTGCCATAGCCTCTATTTCAGACCATTCTAACGCTTTTACTTCTTCTAACGTTTTTTCCGCTTCAGCACCACTACTACATCCTGCTAACAAAATACTCATACAACCAATACCAAACACTACTTTTCTCAATCTCATTTTTTCTCCTTTTTGTGTTCAACTAGTTACTCTAATGTTTCTTTATAAATGTATTCTTCAAAATTAACTTTAATAAAAAGTTCATCTCCTACGTTTGTTTTTTGTCTAACACCGTTTTTACAAATTGCACCTTTAAAATAATTTAAACCATTCACATAACAAACTGAAGTTTCTCCCGAATATTCAACTTGTGATACGGTTACCTTTATCCCATCTTTGCATTCATAAAAGCTATTCCTTCTATAGTATAAGCAATAATTTCCATCTGCTAACTCTGTATCATAATCACCTAAAATTGTTTTCCCTTTTCTATGAATTACCGTTACCTTCAAAGAATATACTTCTCCCATAAATTTTGCATTTTGTATTGAATTAGGCTTTTGATATAATTCATGTGACGTGCCACTTTGTGCAACGGTTCCATCAAACATAAGTACAATTCTTTCTGACATTCGAAATGCTTCTTCTTTACTATGTGTTACTAGCACCATCGTTGTGCCCATTTCCTTATGGATTTTCTTAATTAGTTGTTGCATCGTTTCCCGCAATCGATTATCCAGATTTGAAAATGGTTCATCTAATAATAAAATTTGGGGATTGACTGCTAATGCTCTTGCTAATGCCACTCTCTGTTTTTGCCCACCTGATAATTGAAATGGAAATTTTTGTTCCTGTCCATTTAACTCAACTAAATCAATTAATTGGTTTACGGTTTGGTCGATAATATCTCTTGGATATTTTTGTGCCTTTAATCCAAATGCTATATTTTTACGCACTGTTAAATGTGGAAATAGTAAATAATCTTGAAATACCAATACGGCTCCACGATCTTTCGGAGTAGAAAATGTTACATCTTTCCCATCAATTACAATAGCACCCTCATCTACCTCTAAAATTCCTGCTAAAATCCTTAATGTAGTTGTTTTTCCACAACCACTAGGGCCTAAAAGAGATACCATTTCTCCTTTTCTAATTTTCAAATCAATCCCCTTTAATATTTCTTTCCCTTCATACTTTTTCCGAATTCCTTTTAATTCTACTAGTTCCATGTAATTCCCCCTGCCGAGTTGATGAATAGGGCCAAATTTTCGAAAATACGTTTTCAATGGCACATAATACGATAAGTAATGTAACAATAAAAATCAGAGCATATACAGATGCAATCATCCTATCACCTTGCTGAATGAATGGAAACATTAAAATCGGCAATGTTTTTATCTGCCCTCCTCCAATCAAGAACGTTAAAAAATACTGACCATATGTAATCATATAAACAAGTACAAAACCTCTTTTTATAGCTGGTGATAATGCAGGTAATGTAATGCAGAAAAAATTCCTTACTGGATTCGATCCTAGTAACTCCGCCTGTTGATGATATTGCTCTCCAAGAAAGGATGCCGGAGTTCTAAGTATTAACATTGCATAAGGAATACCAATAATTGTATTTGCAATCACAACACCAATCACATGATTATCGATTCCTAAATCAATTGTAAACCGATACAAACTCATTCCAATTGTAGCAATAGGGGTTAAAAATGGTGCCCAAATAATAGCATATATTAGCCCTTTTCCTCTGAATTTTCTATTTCCTAATGTACGAGCCATCGGAACGGATAAAATCATAACTAACATCGTTGAGAAAAATGATAATGTGACACTTGATAACACACCTTCTAATGTATTTGCGTGAGGTGAAAGTACATAATTAAATCCGCGTAAGCCAAATTGTTCTGGAAGTAATAATGGCCACTTCCAACGGTTTGTAACACTCCATATCACTACTGGAAGTATTGAGAACATAATCATAGCTATATAAATCTTTATGCTTAAACTGATTTTTTTTCTACTTTCAGTTACCTCACTCTCTTCTATTTGATAGTTATGACTGCGTTTTTCATAAGCTATATAAATCAATAAAAACAAGAAGGAAAGTACTAATAGTACCATATTGATTCCAGTAGAATAGATTCGATCTTCTATATTGGGCGAAATGTAATATTGATAGGAAAGAATTGACAGTGATTTATTTGATGTTGCTCCCAATAGAAGTGGAACTTCAAAATCTCCCATAGAATAAGATAATAATAACAAAAACGATGTAATCATATTCGGAAGCGCTAACGGAAGTAATACATGAAAAAAAATATAAGTTCCCCTTGCACCAAGATTTTCCGCTACATGATACAACCGTGCATTTGCAACTTGAAATATTACAACAACTGTTGATATTACAAATGGAATTCCTTTAAATAAATAAGCTATTATCACACCAATTCCATAGGAGTCTTGCACTAGAATCGGAAAATCTGATGACACTTCTATCCCACTTATAGCAAAAGCAATTCGGCTAAATATACCCGTTTGAGAAAAGAGTAAATAGATAATCGTAACTACGACCAAATGTGGCAATAATATTGGTAATTTCAATATAGATGCAAACCATGGATTTAATCTTGAACGAAATAGTGCCAAAGAAAGCAAAACACCTATCCCAGTGGCTAACAGAGCGGAAACCACAGAATAGTATAACGTATATGACATACTATCTTTAAAATTAGAAGAGCTGAAAATTTCTTTATAATACACCAATGAAAACTCGTTGATTCCTATTGCTGGAAAATATCCGAAACTTTGAAAAAAAGCTTCGGATAATGGATATATAAAAAATATCAGTAAGAACAACACACCTGGCACTAGCCCTATATAATTACCAATCCATCGTTTCATATTAGCCCTGTTGTCCCTCAATTTTCTTCAAATAATTTTCTAGCTTCTACTAATCTTTGAATCGCTGTAATCCCTATTAGCACTGTAGTGACTATCACAACGATATCGATATGCTTTGGTAGCAAGATCATCAAAGAAAAACAGATAAACCCTTCACAGCGTTCCATAACTCCAGCTTGGTAGCGAAATGTTTTATTTCCTGATTTCGGTGTCATTGCACCTACTGCTAAAAAAACACACATAGAAAATAAAATTGCACTTAATAGAAGTACAAAATAAATTGCATTTTCTTTGTGTACAAAAGCTAATGAAATAATCATGCCAATTTCTACACATCGGTCGAAAATCAAATCCATTAATGTACCCCACTTACTTGAAGTTTTTGTAAGCCTAGCTACCGTACCATCTACTGCATCTAAAACTCCCGAAATCCAAAGGAAAATCAGAGCTAAATATGGTTGTTGTTGATATATCCATAAAGAAGTCATCATGCCTAATAGAAATGCAATCACAGTTACATGATTCGCTGAAAGCTTTAACCTTACACATTGTTTTGCAATTCCTTCAAAAGCTGGTTGTACATATTTTCTTGCATTGGTATCTAGCATAATACACCTCCTATAAATTTCAACTTATTATTTATCGATTTGAATCCCTTTCTTTTTTGCAATATACTTTGGAATTAACGACACTAGGAATAATAAAATTCCTGCTACTGCAAATTGAATGAATAATCGTATAGAAACTCCATTTGTTACAATTTCTCCTGCAATAAATGCATAAATAAAAGAACCTGGTGCCATTGTCACGAAGGAAACCAATGCAAATGTCGCTACATTCATATTCGTTACTCCATATGCATAATTTTGAATATTATATGGAAATACAGGAACTAACCTTGTTAATATCAAAAAACTAATCCCATTTTCCTTACACCCTTGCTCAATTTTTTGAAAGATAGGATTATCTCCAAATTTGTTTACTATCGTATCTCTCGCAATATACTTTGCTATGACGAATGCGACTGTAGCTCCAATGGTCGCTCCTAGCAACGAAATAAGACCACCCCAGATTGAACCAAAGGTAATACCAGCTACTATCGTAACTGCTGAAGCTGGCACCATAAATACTGCCACTAAAATATATAATAAAATATAAACTCCATACCCTATAATTCCTAATTGCTCGAAATATTGTTGCATCG
>CAYJKD010000031.1:0-16183 GCA_964370595.1 uncultured Lachnospiraceae bacterium | reverse complement strand
TCTTGTATTGAGCTTTCTTGTGTTGAACTTTCTTGTGTTGAACTTTCTTGTGTTGTTTCTTCGCTTTCCTTCATAGGCTCTGTTGTTTCTTCTTGAGCTTCGGTGGTTGGGATTTCTTCTATTGCATCCGATGTGGTTGCAATATTATAAATTGGATAAAATTGAATCTCATCTCGGTCTTCAATTTGAATCCAAATATCTTCGCTAGGAATAAATCCTTCTGGTGCTTCTACTTCCTCTAATCGTAGTCTTAACCCCACTGGAAGATAATCAAATCGACGAGTTCCATCTTCAGTTAAATAAGTACAAGCATAGGAATTTATCTGAGGAATTTGATGAAAATCATATTGGTATTCATAATTTCCTTTTTCAATTGTAATACGTATGATTACACCCATATTATCCTTAAAATACATCGTCGCTTTTTCAGGAAATACGGTACCGATCTGATTTTGAACATGGGATTGATAGATTGCTTGATGATAAGCAATCCGATCCCCTTCTTCCACACTCCAAGAAAAACTACTGCCAACTTTTGTTCCATATGTTTCATACATTGATTCAAACGCTTGCTTAAATCCTGTAAGTAAGAATGGTTCTCCTAAACGTGTTGGATTAATTACCGTTGTGCTCTGATATGCATTAAGTGACCCACTTGTCCAAGAAAACATTGCATCTCCACCCTCTTCATACAGTATAAACTTTGCACCTGGGAGAATATCTTTTGTTTTTATTTGGTTGACACCTTCATCCGTTTTTTCATATTTTCCTATTTCCATTTTCGTATGATCTTCTAACAATTGAACTATTTGAATTTCCTTTCTTCCATCAATGGTAATTGTTACGGGCTCCATCGTTATAAAGCCACTCGGTGCAAATACTTCTTTTAACACATATGTTCCCTTTTCCGTTCCTTCCATGTAATTGGGCGTGTTACTTGTTAATAGTGATGAAAGAAATGCTCCTTTATCTGTTTCTAAGGTTAAAATCGCATCAGAAACCTGTTTATATCCATAACTCCCACGTAGTGTCAAAGCCTTTTCGATTTCTTGGTTTTTTCGCATATCCCACCTAATATCAATGAATTGATCTGATTCGTCTTTCTTTTCAATCAATATTTTTATTGGAATATTTTCCATAACCACATCTCGGACGATCTCGTTTTCTTCCACAATTATTCCAACAGGGTACCCTATGCTATATCCCTTTGGCGCATCAATCTCTTCTAATATGTAGCTTCCAGCAAATATTCGTTTCAACCGGTCTACTTGTCCGTTGGTAAAATCTGTTTGAAATGGATCATTTGGTGTTTTTTCTCCACTTATCCATATATTTTCCAACAAATATCCCTCCCCCATTCGATGATAAATCTCACTTTGGATATTTAAATCCTTTGAATGGGCAAATGCATTCTCCCAGAATGCATCAAGCATATGATTTGGATGGGCACGTACAAAATCATTGTTTCTGTCGTATAAATTCACTTCTTTCGTATACGTACTCGAATCTTTTTTGTAGTACATGGGTAAACCAAATATATCATAAATTAGTTGCTTTTCATGGCTAAACCCACCCAGGTTCATCGTAAGAATTAATGCTTGGTCAAAATTGCTATCGTATTTATTTTTGATCAAAGTCATTTGCATGTGACTCTTACTATTTGCTTGCCTACCCATACTCCCTAGGATATAACCAATTTCATCATGCTGAAATTGAGGGTTTTTACCATTCTCAATGACATTTCCCGAATCATTAATCACAGAAATACGTCCTTCTTCATAATAGGATTCTCCAAGTTCTCCAATGGTTCCTACTCGATGCGTCAGCCTCTTACTTTGAGAATAAATCACTCCAAATGGATCTTTCACTACATCTACAACCCATACAAGTACAGCACCTTTATCTTCTGCTTCTACATATGCCATCCCAGTATATGGATCAACAAGAGAATCTGGATTTTTGTACTTGTCAATATGATAAAGTCTCATGCCCTTTGGTAATTCAAACACATGATCTAATTCTAAATATGTAATGTAATCTTTATCATAGATTCCATTCACTCCTACAAACTCTAGAAATGCGTTCCCACTCTTATCATATCCAATCACACGCTTCCCTTCCACCTCCCAATGAGAAAAACAGCTGAGATCATAAAACAGTATAGGAAGTTTTACTCCGATTTCTCTTTATTTCAAGATTTTCATAGGCTTTGTCTTCTTTATCTCCCGTTGGTTCTAATGTTCTGCTTTCAAATAACCCTAAGGTAGCACCTGGTAAATAGGTTCCTTTTTCTTCTAACTTTTTAATATCTAGTTGAATCGGTATATTTTCCACATAAATTCGGGCAATATCACTTTCCTCCCATGGATAAATAAGTGCATGAATTTGTTTTTTTCTATCTCCATACTGATAGTACGTAATACAATCTGAATATAGTTCTATTCCTATGGGTTTTGTACGTACATATCCACTTGGTGGATGCATCTCAAGTAAAACATACGCCCCAGCTTCTAAGTAGTCCTCACTTATTCCATATCCAACCACTTGATCAAATGGTTGGTCACTTATAAAATCCCCTTTATAATTAGTTGTTATTATGCCATTTCCATGAAACGTTACAAGATTTTCTTCTTTGCACATTGGCGTATCGGCAGAAACCATTCCTCTATAATGACTTTCTCCTTCTATTTCGGCAATATGCTTTGCTCCCATTCCGTTTAAGAACGCTTCGCTCCCTTGAATCCATGTATCCTTTTCATAAAAGCGAATCCCCCCATTCTTTTCATCTTTTTCCCCATAATAGATTTGAAAAGAAGCTGCTTCATGTACAATCGTTTCCTTTGTGGAACCATCCATTTTTTCAATACGAACTTTCACTTCATATGGTTTGTTTAAAAAACTCACATGAGCATACCCCTCTTTTTTTCCATCTTCTAACGTTGGATAAACCGTGTGGGCGACAAAGGCTGGTGCAAAATGTGCGTATTCTATTGCTAAGTTTCCTTCTATCCCTCTTCGTGTGTTCGTTTCTGAAATAGAACTCTTATCTTCATAAATTTCTGATTGTTGTTTTGACAAACCATATGGAAATATTTCAAATTCTCCTTGATTCCCCCTTGCATTTATTACTTTATTTTCTTCTTGAAATCGGATTTTGTGTTTGGATTCTATTTTTTCCACTTGATTTTCATCAAAGAAATAATAAGAATCTAGCACTTCATTCGAGTATACTTGTGGAACTGTAAGAATCTGAGGTTGATCGATTCGATAGTGTTTATTCTCCAAATCAGAGCCCTGACTATCACTTGGCTGTTGTTCTACCACAACATAACTCCCATAAGGTATGGGTGCAGAAATTCCACTATAACTATTCTGATTTTTCTCATCAGCCGAAATCATTTTTTTATTATTACTAAACCCTTCATCTTCCGCCCAATCAATGGAATAAATTCGATCTAGATCATATTGAAAAAATGGAATTAAATATTCACGTGCTTTTATAATTGCATGATATAATGCAGTTTCCCCATCAAATTTTTTTGCCTCATCCTCTAGATACCAATCCACTGCAAATTGCCTTACTCGATCTGATACTCTTGCATTTTCAATTTGATATTCGTTGCGAATTCTTTCATTTTGAATCGGCTGGTAAGAAGAATAGGTAGGATTCTTTTCCTTCCACCTATCACCATTTGCAACTGCAATTGCATCAAAAAACTTATGATAATTTCCTTCTTCTAGGATTTTCACATCTCCTTTCGTGTGTATCTGCATTACAATTTGAGGAAATTTTTCTTTCTCTTCTAAAATTGATATATCTTGACCAAACTCATCAACCCAAAGAATCTTTCCAGCTTCATCTTTATAGAGCCGATCTAGATTACTTTTTAAGTATGCTTGAAAAACAAATCCCTCCACTGCATTACTATTTGAAGCAAAATTTTTCGTAATTTTTATTTGTTGAGTTATCACTTCTTCAAGTACTGATAGTTGCTCCATTACTACTGGAATCAAATCTCCCTCATATAATAATGAAATCTCTAGTGTTTCTGATTGGGTTAATCCATCAAAATACACATTTACAGCTGCTCCTTTCACATACAAATAATACAACGCTCCACTAAGAACTTCCCCTGCCTCAAACGAATTCACGCCCATACTTTCTATATCGCTAGCAGATAACTCCACTTCTTTTTCAGGAACAACGATTCTAAATTCATAAGTAGTTTCTTCACTTGACACTGCAGTAATCCTTCCAAACATTCCTCGTTCACTCTTAACGATTGGAATCTCTACCCATTCCATCATTTGATGTTCCTGCACTATCTCTTTGGTTTTTTCCACATATTGAAATGCTTGTATCGATAATCCACTTTTATCTTTGGGAATATCACCAACCTCATAATATACAGTTTCATGACTCATCTGAGGAACTACCTCTCCATGATTATCAAATTTCGCACCATATAGTAGTGTTGCACTTCCATAATTAACATCTCCTATACGATATTCCTGATAATCACGATATGTTCCAAAACCATGTCCACTATTCTCTGGACCATAAGAAATATAATAATAACGATAACCTCCGCTTTCTTGTAATTGCAACATGCGATGAAAAATCACAGTTCCAATTTCTGTCGTAACACTGTAGTTTTCTGGATATCCTGGAATTCCTGCATACAACTGGATTAAATACCCTTCACCTTCTCTTTCAATATTGTGAATTCCACCAAAATAATACCATGGATTTTTTTCATAAAAATTCAAAATTTCCATTATTACAGCTACGTTTGTAATCTCTTCGCCGCTAGGTTTAATCGTAATTGTCATTAAAGGAGCTCCTACATGGTCTATGGTTTCTTTGTCCAACACTTCTGTATTCAATGTAGTATAGGTTCCATTGCTATAAGGGGTTAACTTTCCATTCGCTCTTAAAATTTTTTCCGTTTTTGTTTTTACAAAAAGAAGATTTTCTGCTTCCCATAGAAATTCAGATTTTAACATATGCAAAACCATCTCTTTATCCATACTGCTCTCTGCAGATTCTAATGCACCTACAATCAATGGCTCTTCTAATCCTTTTCCTTCTACTTTTGGAATTAATTCTATATAATAAGGAGTAGGAACTTCACGTTTCATCATACTTCCATCTTCTAAAAACACTGGATATTGATTTTCGCTAGTTACCGTAATATATTTAGGATTTCCAAATATATCTTCTTGTAATTGCTTTTCATAAATTCCCGTCCCTACAAGCGTTGTTTCGACTTCTGTCGAAACTTCTAATTGATATAGTTTTGCTTGTTGAGGCAAATCATATAAAGCGATGTCAAAACTACTCTTATTGCAACTTCCTCCAATGTTAAAAAACAGTTCATTATAATCTGGATCTCCATATAGTCCTGTCGGATGTTTTCCAATTTGGGTTGCTTCTGTAAGCTGTTTTGTTATAGAAAGTGCAAATCCTTGGTCTTCTTCTGGAAAATGCTCCACTTCCCATCGCTCATACCCTTCTGAACGTGAAAGTTCTCTTACATAATATTCTCCTAGAAATAATGGTTGCCCTATCCAACAATTTCCATTATTTTTCTCATTATCCTCATATACTCGTACCACCTGTGCATCTTCTTGATAATCATCAATGATTTCTTGTTTCATATATAAGTTTACCGGTGCATTTGTTGCCCATCCATCTGGAGTCATCGCTATCGTTCCAGAATCCCATTGGTAGTAATATCCTGGCGGTTGTGTGATATTCGTAAATTTTGCATCTCCATTTCTATCTGTTGTTGCTATCGATATCAGATTATCTTTTTGATATATCACACCTGTATTTCCATCTGGGTGCACCAGATCATACTTTGCAAACAATCCATAAACAGCACCTGATAAGGTTCCATCCCCTTGGCTTTTTCCATAAGAATTATATCCTTCCCTTTGCAACTTAATATCTCTTTTATTGATATCTATTTGCCCTTCTGCTCTATGATCATAGATTACGAAACGATTTTTTATTTGTTCCTTCTGATTGGAATGACTAAAACCATCAGGCGAATTTGCAACAATAAAAGAAGTCTCATTCACCTGGTAATTTGACTCCTCATAAATTTCTTGAAATTTTGATGATACTTTCGTATTTGTAATCACGCGTTCGTTTCTGTCCATAGTTCCACCCCATCCTGACAACAAATCAATTTGGCTTGTAGTTGCCAAATACATTTCTTCATTTGATCTGGATGCTAGCTCAATCACATCCAAATTACTCATCGTATGAATATTCGACTCACTTGCACCACTCACACTAGATTTGCGAAAAGGATTTGTATCTGTTGCATTTGCATTTTCATTAATAATAATGTCTTTGCTATAAATCCCAGCAAAATAAGAATTTGCACCATTTTCTGATGCATCAGTCGTAATTACTTCGATAGGCAAATCTTCACTATGAATTCCATGTCGGATATATCCCTCTCTCGCTTTTTCTTCGATTAAAGCATAGCTATATCGTAGGGAAATAAATTTATCATATGTTTCTTCTAAATCATTCTTACATCCTGAATTTTCAAATGCCTCATCCCTTGTAATTGCCCCTGTCGTTCCACCGTTTGGTTTTTCACCTTCTTCTCCACCGTTTTGTGCAATCGATTGAATTTGATCCACTATAACGCCTGGTGCAATCCAATGAAAATGAACTCCTTCCTTGGCGTGTTCCATAGCGCTGCATTGATTGCTCAATTCAATCCACTGGTTTGCATTTTTTCGATTTTCATCCTTTGCATACCGTATTTCATCCTCATTGACCCATGTTTCATTTCCTTCCTCATCCACATCATATACCTTGTTTGGAACCGTTTGAAATGAAGGAGCTGGATGACCATTACAAAATGTTTTCTCATAGTGATATTCACGTTGTATCCGTTTACTTCCATATCCGTTTATATCTGTATAAATGGCAGAGACAAACCGAAAATCATCCCAAATAACAGGACTATCTAAATGGTAACTTGAATATCCTTTCCCACCTATAAAAATATGAGCATATCCGTCTTTTTCCTCCTGAATTTCTTCTTTGTCATCAAATCGCTCATAAAGGTGGAAAATTCCACCTTCTAAAGGCTGCCCTGTTTCATAATCATATTTGTTCAATTGCAAATTATAGGTTGCTACTAGCTCTTCTTCTTGTTGAAAGATTTCAAACTCTTGATGCAACGGATTCAACTGATTTTGCACACTTCCTATTACTGCATAAAAATAAGTGTCTTCTTTTTTCAGCTCTAGTACTGCATGTCTTTGGTGCAAATGAAGCGGAATCGTACTACCGCCATAGATTCCTTCTAATTTTTTGTGATTCCCACTACATAATGTAGGAATCCATAGTTGTAATACATTATCGTACATCTCTTCTTTTGTTGAATATCCTAGATTTAAAAGCTCAAACGCACTCCCTTGTAAACGAAAACGCAACAATAATGATTGGGATGCATCCCCAAAGAATTGTATACTTGTATTTGTTTTTTCATAGCTTCCATTTCCAGGCATTGTTACACTCCAATTAATTCCATCTAGAGAAAATTCTAACTGTGATTGCTGAATAAACAGTTCATCTTTTCCTGTTTGATCAAATTTCAGTTCATAAGAATCCTTTGGGACTACATAGGGGTGTTGTAGCTTCGTATGCGTCGTTAAAATTTCAGGTATTTCCCCACCACCTACCGTCTTATTTCCCAATAAGCCTGCACATGTTAACGCTGCTATTTCATCATCAACAATTTCTTCTAACCATGGATATTTTGACCGAGTGTGGCTACTATGCAAAATTCCTTTTAAATCTTCTTTTGTCACATAAGGCTTTATTGTTTTTTTTCCATTTGCTACCGCTTGTGTATTATAAACTTGAACAATACGTTTCAAGTCCGAATTGTTTTCAGTAGCAGCTTGCAATGATAATAACGACCAAAATAAATAAGCCATTTCTCGATCTGATAACTGTGAGGATGGTAGATGATATGCATATATATCATCTACTCCTAATATTCCATTTTCTGTATAACTACTTCCGTCAATACAATAAAGATTCCAGTCATCACGATATGAAAACTTTAAATCTCCAATTCGCGCTCCCATAGTTGGCAGAGGAACAAACCTCTGCCATAATAAAAAAGTTACCAAGAGCACGAGACCTACAAATCCTAACATTTCTATCCATCGTTTTCTCATGGTTCATTCTCCTTACTAATTTTCCAAACGCTGCAACTCTTTTTCATAATCTACAGGTACTGTAATTTTATTATCAAATAAATCTGTTCCTAAATACGGATCTACTGTAATCCATTGTTCACCAATTTTCACTAGATTCGAAACATGGAATGGTTCTGATTGATACGTAACACATTCTAGCCCTACTATTTTTGCTAGCAACTCAAATTCTTCTGCATAATCCTCACAAACGCCCCCACCTTTTTCTAAAACTGGCATAGATACATGTACGTATTCTGAGCTTGACTCATTTCCATTTTTTCCCATTGCAATGCGATTGTACACTAAATTCAACCTCTGAATTTCACTCATATTCATCCAATCAGACCCATTAACAAATTCTTGTAATAATGGCAAAGTGTTATCGGTATAATTTGATTTTAAATTTCCAAAAAGCCCAACTGTCCCAATTTTTTCTTCTGGATATCTTACATATTCTTTTAAAAGATGCTCCGGATCCCCCGAATACGCATCTCTCTTTTCATACATTCCTCCATCGCCAACACGAAGAACTTCCCCATTATCAAAGACCCATGCCAAGTCTGATTGGTTATTCCATTGACCATTTCCAATACCTCTCTGGTTTTCTAAAATTGGATTTTCTCCAAATTTTTCAAAAGCACCAAGTGGAATTCCCTCTTTTTCAACTGGATTAAAATAATACCAATTTTCATTGATATTAATCCATCCTGTTTCCATTTGTCCTTGATTTTCCCCTTTCTTTTCTTGTAAATAATACACATGTCCATCGCTAAGTTGAATCATACCTGTAGCCATCGTTCCATCTTCAAGAAAATAAAACCAAGATGCTCTTTTAGCAGTATTTGGCTGTTCAATGAAAGCCCATTGGTTTTTCATATTTCCAGACTGTGTTGCAAAATTCCAGTTCCCTTGTTCTGTCATTGTCCAATTTCCTTGGACTGCACCAACAGGTATTTCTAAATTGTTGACTGCACTTCCTACTCCTGATATTGATCCTCCTCCACCAGATCCACCTCCAGAAGAACTCCCTTTACTTGAATAACCATTAGAACCTGTTCCATTTATTGTTTTATCTTCTGTCACAAACTCTATCGTTACCCTACATGTTGCTGACAATATACCATTTGACTGATCGTTACTAGTAGCAGAGATGAATACTGTTTGCGTTCTACTACCGCTTATATTGGTATATGGGTTGTTTTTTTTGATTTCATTTTCTTTATTTACTATATTTTGAATCCATGCTGGATGATGTACTTCTTCTACATCATATAAGATTTGGAGTTGATTTTCTTCATGATATCCTCCTCGAATTTCCGATTTTAGATATGAGTTTATATCATTTTCGCTCCAAGTTATAAATTGATTATCAGATTGTTTCGGATATGGAAATGCCTGAAGTACATACGGTTCAGAACATTCATAAGATATGGTTGGGTCATGAGGGTTCCCTGTTAAAATTCGCTTTAATTTCAAGGTCACTTCCTCTTCATTCAATGATATTTTCTCTACTTTTGTTGTTGTATAATCAAGAATTTGAAATGTCACACTTACTTTTGTATTGGCAATAACTGGTGTATAATTCGTAGACGTTTTGGGATTTGAAGAAGCGGTTACAACGGCAATATCTTTGTATATTTTGTTGTCAATCGGTATGTTAAATCCATGTTCCCTTTGTTCTTCTTCTTTTTGTAGTAAAATATCTCGAATAAATTTACTCTCTAAATTAGGAATTACATATGCATCTCGATGTGTATATCCTTCATCCGTTTGAACAAAATGAAGTAGATTCATATCATCTAATGACCATAGAATGCTACCATCTTCAACACTTCCCGTTTGATTATGGACCGCTTCAATTGGTATCGGTGTTGGTTCTACATGCATGATATCATCTACATATTTTGCAATTAAAATTCCATTTTGTGTATATACCTCATTGGTAATTTGAGGGTCTTTCCGATTACCTTCTCTCGTTTGAATCACACGGATTGTCAGTTCAGTCGGATTCATACGAATACTTTCACTTACTTTTGTGTAAACAACATTAATCTCTGTATTCGATTTTGGCATTGTAAATGTATAAATTCCATCACTTACGTATGTCATCATTCGCATCTTCCCTGTTTCATCCGTATAGGTTGGAGGCAATACCCTACCCGGACTCTCTTGGTCAAACGCCATTTGATAACGAGCATTATCCGTATTTTTCGCTGCTGTTGTAACTTTTACTAAATCTCCTGGTGCTACTGATGATAAACTATCTTTATCAATTATTTTGTAGTAGGCATTAGTCGTAACACCTAATGCAACGAAAGAAGCCACATCTGTATCAAATGTTCCATCTGCATTATTGGTGTCAATTCTTGGAACAGCAATCAAATATCCCTGAATTGGAGAGCCGTATCGATTTGGAGCAAATCGGTCAAGCTCAAAATCAGTTTTATCATTTGAAATTTTATTCCGCTCCAAGTAGCGAACCCCCTCTTCTAAAAACTCGTAAAAGAAATCTTCTTGTTGAACCTCTTGACCACTAGAGCTAAGTAAAATCACATTACGTTGTTGATCCGTCCAATATCCAATCTTAGTTTTTAAATCAAATGTATTGTCATAATCAATTTCACTTCCAAACACTTTTTTTGACATGGACTTTGTGTGACTGAATAAATACGATAAATTGCTATTTTTTTCTGTTCCATAAGAAAATAGATCAAAATTATCTCGTGTACCTACAAAAGTTCCCTCACGACTTGCAATTCCTTGGTTGCTTCGTCCAATGTTTCCCGCCATTCTAGCCAAAATCAAATCCCCTGACTCATATTTCCCAACGATTCCTCCAATGGCTCTAGATCCATTTCCACCAATTGTACCCTCTACCATTACATTCCATACGTTAGACTCATTCATACGACCAACAATACCACCAACATAACCTTGTCCTTGAATTCTAGTAGAATCTCCATCATATGTTTTTACAGCTCCATCAATTATATTTACTTGTTGCGCATTGCCCATAATTCCACCGATATAACTGTTTTGATTTTGAGAATAAATTGAAACGTGAGCGATACTATTTTCTATTGTAACCGTTTCACAAGTAGAAAATTGATTGCCAATCCCTTCTCCAATCAATCCCCCCACATCTCCATCTGCCATTAAGATACCTTCAACTTTTATATCTTCAATTATTGCATCACCCGTTACACAACCTGCTAAAATCCCTACATTATCTAATCCCATAACCATTTCGCATTCAACATCCAGATTCTTAATACTTCCACCATCTACTAAGCCGAATAGTCCAATATTCGAAAATGCTTCCTTATTCACGCCTATCGATAATCCGTAAATTCGATTTCCATTTCCGTTAAAATGACCACGAAATGGAGTTTCTATTTTACTTCCGTTTTGCTGCAAGCTTGTATACCAACCAATTGGATTCCAATTCCCACCATTTATTTGAATTTTTGAAAGGTCGATATCTTCTTGTAATTCAAAATAAGTATCTGCATAATCCCATCCAAGGGAAACTTTTTCTGAAAGCCCCATAAGATCACTCAAGCTTTGAATACGATAAGGATTTTCTTCACTTCCTTCTCCGTTCCACGTAATCGTTCCATTCCAGTTTTTCCACAAATCTTCTTCCCCCTCTACGTTTTGAAGAGATAAAAGCGCTATGCTCGGAGTTGCTTGAGCATTGGAATCACTACGTACCTCTTCTCCATTGGAACTAGTTAAAATATCAACTAGGTAAGTATCATTTGCAATTCCTGGCTCTAAAAAAAACAAGGATCCAAACACGGTAACTAATATGAATGATATCAATATAAAAACTAATTTTTTTCTGTTTTGCTTCATAGATTTCCTCCTAAGGTTGTTGCAAGATAAATGCTGGTCGAATGCCTACATTTGTACCATCCACATCCTCTGATATTCCACGTAAACTACAAGGATGTGGTTCCATTATTTCTTCAGCCATATTTACTGTATAAATCATATTCGTTTCATCATATGTTTCTGTATTTCCCATTGGAGTTCGCAGATAATAGCTTGTACTTTTCGTATCTTCTGTTACCTCCCACAAATATGATTCATAAATCAATGCTTCCTCCATTGAAAAAACAAACATAGAGCCATATAGTTTTTGAGTTCCTATAAAATAAGATTTCATTTGGTCCTCTTCTTCCCACCTCCTTTTCTTTCCTTCATATGATGTATTAACACCTATGGAGATATCCTTACTGATGTAATTGGGAGTAACTTTTTTTAACCATAAATGAATATTCGAGTACTTATAATCATTTGTTTCTCCAAAATCCACAATGGGACCAGGGTTCCACACATAATCCCATCCCCCTTCAACCGTTTCTTTATATTCATAAGTCGAACCATAGTCATTGGGTATTATTTCTTCTGAGAGAAATAATGCATTTCCATTATGAAAGTTTATATCAATGCATCGAAAAAGATAAGAAGCACCCTCAAAGGATACTGTTACAAGATCAGACTCTTTCCACTGATATAAATTTCCAAGCTCAGAATTTGGTAATGTATATATTTTTTTTAGTTCCATACAAGATGAGCAATGATAATAATTTACTCCTCGTTCATAATTTGTAGCTTTTTTTTGAGAATTTAATGTCCAGATATGGGGACAATTTGATTGTGCATTTTTTGATTGAATAGAAAATCGATGAATAGAATAAATATCAGACCCTATTTGAATTTGGTCAAGTTTTGTATTTGCATAAGTAAATGGTTGCTGAAATCCTTTCTTTAACCCAATTCCATTAGGAACCCAGTTAATACCAATTACATAACAAACGATTGTTTCATGGTAATCTAATTGACTAGCTATACTTTGTAAGCGAATATCATTATCTGTTTGATTCCTTACAAAAAACCTTGATTTATCAATCTCCAATGGATCTTCTTTTATAATAATTGACTCATAATACCTCCCTTCTTCTAAATATTGCTCCAAGTTTGTCTCTTCTGCAAAAACGATTATCGATTGGTAACATATTAAAGACAACATGAAACAACAACCATACACTATCTTTTTTTTAATAGACAATCCACCTCCACCTTTCTATTTAGTTGTGTTTTTGGGTAATAAAAAAGATTACAGATAATTAAGAATTTATAGATTCTTTATCTGTAATCTTAATGTATTTTATTCATTTTGTCAATTCAATTATCTAAGATTGTTCTAAAATTTGAATCCCTTCATAAAAAAACTCTAAAATTTCTACATGGTTCATCCCATCTTTCGCCATTCCTTGTGCACCATTTTGGCTCATTCCTACACCATGCCCAAATCCACCACCATATATTTTATAGCGCAAATTTCCATTTTCATCATTCCCTATGGATTCTAGCGAAATAAACCCACTTGGGAGCATACTCCAACCTGTTACACTTGCTCCATCATTTTTCACAATTTCTAATTTCTCGTTACCAAGTGCTTCTCGGATAGCGTTTTGACCTACAACCACATATTTGCCTTTGCTTCCTACAATTTTTAATTCGTGAGCAACACCGCCTGCTCCACGCTTTATAACTTCTACAGAAGTAACCGCTCCTACTTCATCTTCATAATCACTTAACATTGTTGTATCTATAATCGTGTTCCATCGAAAGAATGCATATGCAGCATCAAATGAGCTAATTTCTTTATCTTTAATAAATGCTAAATAATCAAGCTCTGATGGGAAACTTGGATTTTTTTTCTCTATCTGTAATTCTACACTTTTTAGATAAGGCGTATCAGCAGGATCACTCCCCCAAATTGCTGGATCTGTTGTGACGCCAGAAGATGTAGAAAAGTAAAATGCTTCTACCGCTTCTCCCTGATAAGTAAGAATCTGACCATATGTATCAATAATTGCTTCATCCGTTCGTTCATTTGATTGGATATTATTATAGACTTGAAAATTCACACTATCGTCTACATGTGCACCATACTGAATATAAGCATTTTCTTTTATTTGAATATAAGCATAAGTTCTTGCACAAATAGCTTGTGCTTTTAAAGCTTCTTTTTCATAATTTGATGGCATTTCACTTGGTACAACCCATTTCAAATAATCTTCTAAATATAAGTCATTGATAAGAACTAATCCATCTTCTGTATTCAAAACTTCCAATCGTCCTATATAAGTTGGAATTCCTTGTTCTCGTCTGATTGAATCAACAGAAATCCCACGACTAGCTTCTGTTTCAATCAAAATTCGTCCTTGATTAAATCGGTCATCATCAGCTGTTAACTCAATTGAAGTTCCTGGTTCAACAATTTCTTGTTCTGTTCCATAAGAAATTATCATCTGTTCTTGACTTATTAATTGAATTTCATCATGAAATTTTGATTGATAATCCGTATCCATAAGTAAAACACGTATTTTATCTGCTTTAAAATCTCCATTAATTAGAATTGCTGTAATTTCTCCATTTGCTAAAACCAAATCATAATTATCATATCCTACTAAAACATCTGACAATGACTTTTCTTCAATTGCCCCATATGATTTTAGTACACGATATTGTTCACTTAATGCAATTGTTCCATATCCTTCCACTTCAATCCCATTTTCTGATATTGCTAGAATTGTATTTGAAATCTTTTCTGTTTTAATCATAATGTTTTCAATCGCTCCACCATCCACTGATAAATCTACAATCTGGTGGATTACCGTTTCAATGTCTTTTATTTTTGTCTGAAATGGAATCACTCTTCTTACTTCGCCTATATAAACCTCTAATGCTTCTTCTGTTCCACTTAATACCCAAGCATTTTTATAGGTAATCGATTCTGATTCATCTTGAATCAATCGAATCACTTCGTTCTCTCTAACTAACACAGTAATCTCATGATCAAGATATGAATCAAGTGTTAATCCTCGAGATTCATATATCCCTAAATCTGTATAAGCAGCCCAAGGTTTTGCACCTTCTACATTTGATGGTACTCCATACAATAATAATGTTTGTTCTACAATGGTTTCTGGTGGTGCAATATGACTTATTATTAAATCATATAAGTCCCACCAATCATTTCCATCCATTACTTCTTGAGAGATTGGCATTTCTTTTAGCAGCTCAATGTTATCATCAACTACAAACTTCAGTGTATCGTATGCCTCTTGATAAGTAATAACATCCTCTAATATCTCTGGAGTAGCTTGAATTATTTCTTCTTGCCATATACCGCTATGATACAAGAAATCTGCATATAATACATACCAAAGCTCTTTATCTTTTTCATCAAAAAATGTGTTTAATTTCTCATTTTCCCATTCTGAAAGTTCTTCTTGGGAATGAAAAAGCAAGGATACACTTTTCGCAACTTCTGCTCTTGTAATTCCTTTAGATTCTTCATCTAGCATAACAATTGCTATTAATAATACTACGATAATAGCTGGAAATCCAAGAAGAAAACATACTTTTTTCTTTATCATAGCTACCTCTTGATCTACCTCAATTATTTAGGAACATAGTTTCCGCCTTTGCCATCTTTTCCTTCAATACGTTTTAATGATTGATAGCTCTCTTGCTTTGATGATAATCCTTTTCTGTTTAGCAAATACTCAACTAATTCTTTTATCAAATTATAAATAACTGCAAAGGTAGGAACACCAATTATCATTCCTACAAAACCGAACAAACCACCAAATAACAAAATAGAAAATAACACCCAAAAACTAGAAAGACCTGTATGATCTCCAAGTATTTTAGGTCCCAAAATATTCCCATCAAATTGCTGTAACAACAATATAAAAATCAAGAAATACAAACACTTCATAGGATCTACCAATAAAATCAAGAAAGCGGATGGGATTGCACCAATAAATGGTCCAAAAAATGGAATTACATTGGTAAAACCAATCAATACACTAATTAGCAATACATATGGCATATTCATAAAAGAAAGCAATACAAAACT
>CAYJKD010000030.1:11778-16225 GCA_964370595.1 uncultured Lachnospiraceae bacterium | reverse complement strand
TTCAAATAGATTGAGTTTTTCGTTTAAAGATTGTGAAATATAGGATAATCGTTCTTTATTATGGTTTTCTAAAGCAGATAACTGAAGGTGGAGGTTATCTTGTAATTGTTGTTGGAATTGATGATTATTATTGGAAAAAATACTTAGTTTATCCGTGATAGATTTGTCAATGCTAGATAAATTAGTTTGATGTTTTGTCAAGGCTATTAATTTCATTAAAATAATTAGTAATAATAAGAGTATTGCAGATAGCAGTACAATCAAAATTATATTCATGTTTGTGTCCTCTTTTCTTTTGTCGTATAAGGGAGTATAGCATAGATAAGATATTTTTGACAAGGGAGGGAATTATTTCGCAAAAGATTCGTTTTCTAATGCCTTTTTTCATTGTAATGTAAATCTTACCATGATATAATTAATGATACAGAAATTGATTTGGAGGAGAAAAAAATGAAGAGGATATTAGCTGGAATTTGCATGATTTTTATGGGAATTAGTATTAGTGCATGTTCATCACAAGAGACTAGTGCACCTGCGGATGCTAATGGAACGAATGAAGCAGCGGCAAGCACAACTCAAGCTACATTATTAGATATTGGAGACACTACTTTAACAGAACAGATCTTATACGATCAAGATGATATCAAGATTACGGCAAAAGGTTGGGCAGAAGGAACGATTCAAGGACCAGAAGTTTCTCTAGAGCTTGCAAATAATAGTGGAAAAAGCGTAACACTCCAAACAAAAGATAGTTTAATCAATGGATATATGGCTAATGTTACTTTATTTACAGAAGTGCCAGCAAGCACAACAATGGATGGGTTATTGGTCTTATCACAGAAAGACATTATTGAGGCTGGAATTGATAAAATTGGAGAAGTTGGATTTAAGCTAGTCGTTTTAGATACAGAAAATTATGAAGAGCTACATGTTTCGGAGCGAATTATGATCCAAACGAATCACGCAAGTAGCATGGTGGCAGACACTACGATAGAAGGTGTTTCTATTTACGATAAAAATGGTATTAAAATTATTGCAAAGCAGTCGATAATAGAATCAGTATATGGTCCAGAATTGATTCTCTATATTGAAAATCAATCCCAAACACCGATTCGTATACAAAGCCAAAAAGCACTGATCAATGGAACACCTACAGATAGTTTTCTTCTTACAACTGTAATTGAAGGTGGAAAAACCTTAGAGCCACTAACATTTTTTAAATCTGTTTTGGATGAAGCATTGCTGAAGGATATGAAAACTGTTGATTTGAGCATTAGTATTATGGATGCAAATACGGGTGCTGCTATTGATGAGGTTCCAGTAACCAGTATTGAAATCAAGAAATAAAAGTAATTGGAAGGAGGAAAGCATATGAAGTTTCAAAAGAAAGCATTAAAAGTAATTGGTGCTACATTGACACTGGGATTGTTAAGCGGTTGTGCCACGGAATATGAAGATGTAGAAGCAACACTTTTTGTAATCAATGATGAAGAAGTACCACTAGCCAATTTGCAACCAATTGAAGCTCCTATGATTTCTGCAATGATATTGGCAGAAGAACTGCCAATATATCAGGAGAGAGTTCCTGGGCCGAGAGAGGTATATGTAGAAGAAATTCGAGTAGAAGATGCATCATATACACAGTCATTGACACAAATGGAGCAAGAAGATTTATCCTATTACAATGATTTTACAAAAGAGCCACTATTTGAAGCATTGCCAGGAGAAGAGGTATTAGCGAATGTGGCAAAGGATTATGAAGTTAGTGAAGATGGAAAAACCTACACCATTTATTTAAGACTTGGAATGAAGTGGTCAGACGGCAGTGATTTTACAGCAGAAGATGTGGCATATTTTTATAATTATATGTTGATTTCTGATGTAGATGAAGAAAATGAATATGCAATAACATCGTTCTATGATAAAGAGTTTGATTGGTACAAAACCACGGATCCGTTAGATGGGATTGAAAAACCTGCAGTTGTAAAAGTAGTAGATGAAACAACATTCACCATTGAACTGTATGAAGCTAAGCCAAGCTTACTATATGATATGGCTTTAGAAATGGATGTGTTTTTTGCACCGAAATCTTGGTATAAAGATATTGTTGCAGTCGATCCAGATGAAATGCATTGGAGTAAAGAAACTGATTTAGAAAAACTAGGTGGCAATGGACTTGATGTTATTACCCAACAAGAGGCTGTTGTGAATGCTTTGGTTAAAGATCCAACATTCCAGTTTACTACCTATGAAGAGGTAAAGGGACAATTAGGAGACCAATACTGGTTACAACCAGGGCGCCCTACACTTAGAGCTTGGATTATGACATCACAATTGCAAGATGAAACAAAAGTTATGGATCGAAACTTATATTACTGGAAGGTTGATTTAATCGGACGTCAATTGCCATTTGAAAATCAGTTAATTTTTCTTCCAATAGAATAATAAAATTATAATGAAAAGGATTTCTGATATCTCTTGTAGATGCAGAAATCCTTTCTGACTTTAAAATGGTTGACAGTAAAGAATAGAAGTGATATTATATAATTAAAATTATATAATATTTATTATGGATGAAAGCGAGGAGTTTATTATGGATTATCAAACAAGTGGAGTATGTTCAAGAAGCATTAGATTTGAACTTGATGGAACAAAAGTAAAATCAGTAGAATTTTTAGGGGGTTGTCCAGGAAATTTACTAGGCATAGGAAAGATTGTTGAAGGTATGGAGGCGAACGATGTAATCGAGAAGTTTAAGGGTGTGGCATGTGGTTCAAAACCAACATCATGTCCAGATCAGCTTGCAAAAGCATTGGAAAAAGCAATAGAAAATTAAATGAGGGGATTGTATGAAAAGTGAATTTTCCCGTATGATGGATGATTTGTTCTATCAGATGACATTATCAGAGATTAGAATCGAAAATAGGAAACAAGATGAATTGAGTCATAATTCTATGTTGTACCGCAAAATTATTTGTAAAGAATCAGGAAAACATACGATATCAAGTATTGCAAATTTATTATCCGTTGCAACTACAGCTGTGACACAAAAAGTAAATGAACTTGAAAAGAAAGGTTATGTTACAAGAAAACAAAGCACGAATGATAAAAGGATATCATATCTATACAAAGTGGATAAACATTGTCCTTGTGGAGAGGCTTTTACTTCAAGAGATAACTATGTTTTGGATAAGCTAAGAGAAACACACACAGAGGAAGAAATTAAGGTTTTTCTTAAGGTTTTTCAAGAAATGAATCAACATTTTGTCGAGTATGATAATAAGGATTAGGTGATCATATGGGATTAAGTTTAGATGTTACCGTACCAGCATTAACCGTTTTTTTACAAGGAATATTAAGTTTTTTCTCTCCTTGTATCTTACCGATTATCCCACTATATGTAGGATATTTATCCGGCGGAGCGACATCGGTAGATGCCAATGGAGAAAAACAATATAACCAGAAAAAAGTTATTATCAATACAATATTTTTTATAATAGGTGTTAGTTTTGCCTTCTTTTTGCTAGGACTTGGTTTTTCAACTGCAGGACAATTTTTTACAAATAATCAGATGATATTTTCTCGAGTTGGTGGGATTATTATTATTTTGCTGGGTTTAATGCAATTAGGTTTTTTTGATAAACCCTTTAAAGGAAGAGAGTTTAAATTACCAATTTCTATCGATACATTAAATATGAATCCATTAACAGCAATTGTTATGGGATTTACATTTAGTTTTGCATGGACACCTTGTGTAGGACCAGCATTATCTACCGTATTGATTATGATTTCTTCGGCAAATTCTTCTACCACAGGTATTATTTTGATGGGAGTATATACCATCGGATTTATTCTTCCATTTTTATTAGTGGGAATATTTACTACAAAATGTTTGAACTTTTTCAAAAAATACAAGAACATGGTTGCTTACACAGTAAAAATTGGTGGCGTGTTGATGATACTTATGGGAATTATGATGTTTACTGGCATTATGAATGGTATTACAGGTTACCTTTCTTCTATAAGTAATAACTATGGAGTGGAGCCAACACAACCGACAGAGGCAATTGTTGCTACAGAAGAAGTTTCAAGTGAAGAAGAAAGCGAAGTAGAATCAACACAAGCTGAAACAGAGGAAGAAACGGAAGAGGTAGTTCAAGAAATACCAGCAATTGATTTTGAATTAAAAGATCAATTTGGAAATGTACATCGTCTATCCGATTACAAAGGTAAAGTTATTTTCTTGAATTTTTGGGCTACTTGGTGTCCACCATGTAGAGAAGAAATGCCGGATATTGAAAAACTATATGAAGAATATGGATATAATGAGAAGGATGTTGTGATATTAGGAGTCGCTTCTCCAAATGATGAAAATCCATATACGCAAGAAGGTAGTGAAGAAGGAGTTGTTTCATTCCTAGAAGAAAATGGATATACCTATCCGACG
>CAYJKD010000030.1:0-11768 GCA_964370595.1 uncultured Lachnospiraceae bacterium | reverse complement strand
ATGTAGATGGAAACGTATTTGGATACATTCCAGGAATGTTAACATATGATATAATGGAAAGTATTATTCAACAAACAATTGATAAATAACAAAGAGGCTATCACTCAGGGATTATTGTGAGTGATAGCCTCTTATTTGAATTATTCTTGAGTAGTCGCTTCTTGGGTAGCCGCATCTTGTGCAGTAGCTTCTGTAGGAAGAGCAACAGCTTTTGCAAGTTCAGCAGCTACAACAGCATTTTCAACATCTGAGAAGTTATCAGTTGTAGTTACAGTAAGTGACAAAGTACCATTTTTACAACCGATTGTATATACGTTACCAGCTTCTGTCAATGCAGATTTACCAAATTCATAAGTTCCCTGAGATAGAAGTGCAAATATTTCATTATAGAGATCTTGTCCAACAGTTTCTCCTAGAGAATATTTTAGAAGTGAATTATAAATCTTATCGAACTCTACAGCTTCCGCTTCAGTCAATATAGCCCTTGAGTAGTGTGTTTCAAAGGAAGTTGAATGGAAGTCAGAAAATTCTGCATTTGTTTTTTCCCAAAGGGTTGAACTTAGTGCAACACCACGGTCTTGTCCAGTGAAGGAATAGGTAGTTTCAACATTATCTAAAGCATTTTTGATTCCAAGATTATCTGTAACATCAGCTGCAATTAGATCAGTTCTTCCTTTTACATAAGCTTTATCCATGAAAACAAGCATTTCTGCTTGATAAGAAAGTCTTGTGTTTTCTGCAGCAGAATTTGCAGATTTTGCAACTGCAGCAGCAAGTTCTGCTTCGCTTAATGCTACAGATGGTCGAGGGCGACTGTCAATTTCAGCTTGTTGTGCAAGTTCTTCTGCGAGTTCTTCTGCTGTTTTTTCAATACGAGCGCCATCATCACCGATACGGAAACCTTGAACTTCTGTACCTGTCATCATATAGCCTTCTGGATCGAAAAAATATGTTAATTCAGTTTCAGGATCAGTAAACCAAGAAGCATAGACACGGCTACCATCTGTTTTCTGGTATGCCCATTTTCCGTCTTCTTCTATCCATCCAGCAAAAGCTGTAATTCCTGTTGCAAGTGTAAGTGTAAAGGCTAGTAATGTAGCTCCAATTATTTTCTTTCTCATCTTTGTAATACCTCCGAATTTTTTTAACAAACAAAGCATAACATAGATTCTTAATTAGAACAACAACATAATGCTTAAAGAATAATTACATTTTATTACGACCTATAGAAAAATGTAAGATTTAATAGAAAAACCTTCAATCACAAGATGTGATTGAAGGTTTTTAGTCTTACCGTTTTTTTTCTAATTTTCCTGTTTCATCTACATAATAGTTATCAACCCAAGTTGAAGTAACCATAAGTCCGTCTTCATCAAAATAATACCAATTGCCATCTTCTTTATTCTTTAACCAATAGTTTTGCTTTAAGATGCCATTGTCATCAAAGTAATATACATCTTCTTCTAAAGTAAACCATCCTGTTGTAACTGATCCATCATCTAAAATGTATTGCCATTGTTCTTTTTCATTTTGTACCCACTCATCAGCAAATGATGAAAAGGTGCTAAATGCTAAGCAACTAAAAGCTAATACAAGAGTTACGAATGCTTTCCATTTCATACTAGGTACCCCTCTATATAATATTAATTTATTTACTGTGACTTCATTATATCAAGGGATATATCTACTTGCAATACCTCATAATGGATTGTAAGAAATTTGTAAAGTTACGTTATAATATAGATATATGGAGAAATAAATGGATATGTTTTAATAGAAATTACAGCAATAAAATGTAATAAATTAGCAAGAAAACACTGTCTATGATTTTAAGTTACAATGTGATATAATGGAACGCATGGAAAATAATTGTATCCAATTTAGAAAGGGTTTATATTTATGAAAATAAAAGTTTCTAATTATATTGCAAAAAAACTTGTTGAAGCTGGAATTAACCAAGTGTTTATGGTTACGGGTGGAGGTGCAATGCACCTAAATGATGCACTAGGACATGAAAAAGGATTGAGTTGTTTGTATCAACACCATGAACAAGCGAGTGCTATAGCAGCGGAAGCATATGCAAGGATTCACAATAAAATTGGTGCACTTTGTGTTACGACAGGACCAGGTGGAACCAATGCAATAACAGGAGTAGTTGGAGGATGGCTAGATTCGATTCCAATGTTTATTTTATCTGGTCAGGTACGATATGATACAACAGCACGTTGGTCAGGTGTTGGAATCCGTGCGATGGGCGATCAAGAGTTTGATATTGTGAAAGCAATTGACTGTATGACAAAATATAGTGAAATGATAATTAACCCTTTAAGGATTCGATTTTGTGTGGAAAAAGCACTTTATTTAGCGCAGTCAGGACGTCCAGGTCCAGTGTGGTTAGATATTCCACTTGATGTTCAAGGTGCATTTGTTGAAGAAGAGGACTTGATTGGATTTGACCCAGTTGCATATGAAGCAGGAAGCACGGGATGGGAAGATGAATCCAAAGGGAAAGATTATATTTTAAAATCAGATTTAACTGAACCAAATAAAAACAGACAGGTATTACCACCAAATGTTAGCGAAGCAGCTGCAAAGGAAATTATTGAGAAAATAAGAACTGCAAAACGTCCTGTGTTAAATGCAGGAAATGGAATTCGAATTGCTCAGGCCCATGAAGAATTTATTCAAGTAGTTGAGTTGCTAGGAATTCCAGTTGTAACTGGTTGGAATTCTCAAGACTGTATTTGGGATGAGCATCCACTTTATGTAGGACGAGCAGGGGGGATGGGCGATCGACCTGGAAACTTTGCTATCCAAAACAGCGATTTGGTGCTTTCAATAGGAAGTCGATTGAGCATTCGCCAAGTAGGATATAATTATGAAACATGGGCGAGAGAAGCCTACGTGATTGTAAATGATATAGATATAGAAGAATTAAAAAAGCCAAGTATTCATGCAGACTTGAGAGTACATGCAGATGCAAAAGATCTTTTAATAGCGATGAAATCTATTTTAGAAAAAGAGAAGACACCTATTTTTATGGGTGGAGAAGGAAAAAACGGAACGAGTTGGAGCGAAACTTGTGAAGCATGGAAACATAATTATCCAGTGATTCTTCCAAAGCATATGGAAGACAACTCAGAATTTGGAGCAAATGTATATGCACTTGTAAAAGAATTAAGTACAAGATTAAAAGAAAATCAAATTACTGTAGTAGGAAATGGTTCTGCATGTGTAGTCGGAGGACATGCATACCAGATTAAAAAGGGACAGCGATTTATATCAAATTCGGCTATTGCTTCTATGGGGTATGATTTGCCAGCCGCAATCGGTGCATGTATGGCATTACATGATAAAGATATAGTAACAGATAGAGATTCTTTAGAAGATGTAATCCTTCTTACAGGGGATGGAAGTATTCAGATGAATATCCAAGAGTTACAAACAATTATTCACCACCAAATGCCATTGAAGATTTTCTTGATTAATAATGGAGGATATCACTCGATTCGTCAAACACAAAAGAAATTCTTTGGAGAACCACTAATAGGGATTGGGTCAGATAGCTTGGATTTAAGTTTTCCAGATATGGAAAAAATTGCAGGTGCATATGGATATCCATATGTAAAAATTAAGAGTAATCAAGAATTAGTTGCAGGAATTGAGCAGACATTGAATCAAAAAGGTCCTATGATTTGTGAGGTGATTGTAACAATAGATCAAAATTTTGAACCAAAATCATCAGCGAAACGACTGGAGGATGGAACAATTGTTTCACCACCACTAGAAGATTTAGATCCATTTTTACCAGAAGAAGAAATGGAAGAAATTATGATAATCAATCGGTTGAAAAATTAGAGGAAATTTATGAAAATTGTAGTAACAGGAGCCACTAGTTTTATTGGAAGAGTTGTAGTTAGACAACTCCTCCAATTAAGTTACGAAGTGATTGCAGTAATACGCCCCCAATCTAAAAATATTCAAGCATTATTAACAGAAGTAGAATCTGTAGAAAATGAGAAACTTACTATAGTATCTTGTAATCTATCTAGTCTAGATAATTGTTTAGAGGAGTTAGGGGATTATAAGGATGTCTATGGTGTGATTCATGGTGCGTGGGATGGAGCAGGAAGTAATAATCGAGAAAATCGCGAGATCCAACAAAGTAATATTGAACAAACTTTAAATGTAGTAAAGCTTGCCCATAGAATGGGGTGTGAAAAATTTTTGTTTACTGGTTCTCAGGCTGAATATGGAATTGTAGAAGGTATGACATTAGAAACGACTCAAGTCAGTCCTATTTCAGAATATGCGAAAGCAAAGGTTGAAGTGGAAAGATTGGCAAAAGAACTATGCAAATCTTTTAAAATAGAGTATATTCATACAAGAATTTTTAGTATGTATGGACCAGGTGATCATCCATGGTCTTTGGTTCAAACATGCTTACAATCATGGAAAAATAAAGAAACGATTCAATTAGGCCCATGCACTCAGTTATGGAATTTTCTCTATATAGAAGATGGTGCAGCTGCATTGATTCACTTACTTTTTGAAAGTAAGGGAGGAATCTATCATGTAGCAAGTTTGGATACTAGGCCATTAAAGGACTATGTAGAAGAGATGTATCAAGTAAGTGGAGGTAAGGGAAGCTATTGTCATGGACAGAGAAAGCCAAATGCAGAAGGGGTTGTTTCCTTGCATCCAGATATCACTAAAATATTAGAAACGACTACATGGAAACCTAAAATTACATTTGCGGAGGGGATTTATGAAACCATGCATCACATGTCAAAAACCATTAAATCATAAGGAAATTTTTACCTTGCACAATGCTCCATCAACAGCACAAGATATTCCTAGTCAAGAAGAAGTCGGTCAAGACCAGGGAATCGATTTGAAGTTATATCAGTGTGAACATTGTGGCTTGGTTCAGTTTGCATGCGAACCAGTTCCGTATTACCGCGATGTAATCCGTGCTGTAGGTGCGACGACTACAATGATAGAGTTGCGAAAAAAGCAGTATGAGCATTTCATAAAATCGTATGGATTAGAAGGAAAACGATTTATGGAAATCGGATGTGGAAATGGAGATTTTTTGAAAATCTTAAAAGATTTTCCAGTACAAATTTCAGGAATCGAACACAGAAGCGATTTGGTTAAGTGTGCATGTGCAAGCGGAATTGATGTGATAAAAGATTTTCCAGAAAGCAAGAATCATTCTTTACCAGAATTTGATGTATTCTTATCCTTTAATTTTTTGGAACATCAACCTTATCCAGGAATTATGCTAGATGCAATCTATCACAATTTGACAGAAGGTGGAATGGGACTTATAACAGTTCCTTCTTTAGAATATATTGAAAATCATGGAAGTTATTATGAATTTATACGGGATCATTTGGCATATTATTCTTTTGAATCTTTAGAAAATTTATTAATGATTCATGGCTTTGAAGTCCTAGAAAAGGAAATGATTAATCGGGATACCATTTCAGTTATTGTAAAAAAAGTAGGGAAAGAAAACAGTGGATCAATAGAGTTGATTAAACCGAAGGCTGTAGATTTTTCTAGTGTACTAGAAGGACAAAAGCAAACAAATCAAGAAATTGATGAATTGATTGAGCGAATGGAAAAAGAAGGAAAAAAATTAGCAGTTTGGGGAGCAGGACATCAAGGTTTTACTCTAGTATCTACATCAAAGTTAAGAGAAAGGGTTACATATATCATTGATTCAGCACCATTTAAACAAGGGAAATTCGCTCCAGCATCTCATATTCCTATTGTTGAACCAACGAAATTTTTTGATAGTCCTGTTGATATAATTTTGATTGTTGCACCAGGGTATTCAGATGAAATTTGTAGTGTAATTCGTAAGTTGTATGGAACTGTAGTAGAGGTATTAACAATTAAGAGTAGTCAGATAGAAAATGCATAGGGATATGAGTATGAAGATAATGAGTAAACGAATCGTGATTACAGGAATCACAGGATTTATAGGAAGTCACTTGGCAAAGGCATTGCTAGCATCAGGAGCAGAAGTCTTTGCTCTTGTGCGTGGTCAATCACTTGAAAAAATGAAAGAATGGAATTATCCTAATCTTCATATTTTAGAAAGTGACTTGACTAATTTAGTACAATTAAAACAGCAAATACGAAATGCAGATGTATTTTTTCATTTAGCGTGGGGTGGCGTAAATCGAGAAGAAATCGATTCCGTGGAAGTACAACAAACCAATGTTGACCTTTCAATGAACTGTGTAGAATTAGCACATTCGTTAGGATGCCAAGTGTTTTTTGATGCAGGGTCAAGAGTGGAGTATGGAGTGGTAGAATCAGGAATGATGGAAGAATCCATTTCGTGTAATCCAGTGAATGAGTATGGAAAAGCAAAGTTACGATTTTTTCAGCAAGCGAGAAAAAAACTTGAGCAGTATACAATTACCTACTTTCATCTCCGATACTTTAGTGTATATGGAATTGGAGATCACCCATGGTCAATTATCTCTACTTTAGTTAGAGATTTACCTCAAGGAAAAGAAATATCACTAAGCGCATGTGAACACCGATGGAATTTTATGGAGATTACAGATGCAACCAATGCGGTTCTTGGTTTGTTAGAAACAGCAGAAGGGTGTACAAAACAGCATTATATTGTAAATATAGCAAGCGATGACACAAGAAAATTAAAAGATTTTGTAAATGAAATTTATAAAATCTGTGAAAATAGAGGTAGTCTTAAATTTGGGGCATTTGTACAGGCAAAAGAAGGTGCACTTCAGATTTGCCCAGATATTAAGCAATTGAAAATACTAACCAATGGGACATATACAGAGCAAGTTCGTTTTGCAGATGGAATTGTCAAAATGTTAGAAAGGTAGGAAGTGCCCAATGAAAAAAATTAGTGTACTGATTCCTTGTTATAATGAGGAAGAAAATGTAGAGCCGATTAGTCAGGCTGTCATAAAAGTATTAGAAGAGCAGTTATCAAATTATGATTATGAACTTGTGTTTATTGATAATGATTCAAGAGACCGAACTAGAGAAATCTTAAGAAATCTGTGTGAAAAAAATCCTAAAATCAAAGCTATTTTTAATGCTCGAAATTTTGGCCAATTTAATTCCCCTTATTACGGAGTACTTCAAGTTACAGGGGATTGTGTAATTCAAATGGTTGCAGACTTCCAAGATCCAGTGGATCTGATTCCTAAGTATGTGAAAGCTTGGGAAGAAGGATATAAAATTGTAATTGGAATTAAAACTAGTAGTAAAGAAAGTAAAGTGATGTATATGCTTCGAAGCTGGTATTATAAAATTATTAAAAAATTATCAGATGTAGAACAGATTCAACATTTTACAGGATCAGGTCTATATGACCGCTCTTTTATTGAAGTACTTCGAGATTTAAAGGACCCGACTCCGTTTATGAGAGGGATTGTAGCTGAATTAGGGTTTCGTAGAAAAGAAATTCCTTACGAACAGCCAGAAAGACGTGCAGGGATAACCAGTAATAATTTTTACCGATTGTATGATGCAGCAATGCTAAGCGTTACATCCTATACCAAGGCTGGACTTAGAATGGCTACTTTAGTCGGTGCATTTTCTGCTGGAGCTAGTTTATTAGTGGCTTTTATTTACTTAATTATGAAACTTCTTTGGTGGGATCGGTTTCCAGCAGGAAGTATTCCTATGTTGATTGGAATGTTGTTCCTTGGGTCAATTCAAATCTTCTTCATCGGTATGGTAGGAGAATATATTTTGGCGATTAATCAAAGAATCATGAACCGTCCTCTTGTGATAGAAGAGGAAAGGATTAACTTTATAGAAAAAGAGGAAATCTAAATGAAATATAAAATTGATGTTGTAAGGCAAAGAGAAGGTTCCCTACAGCTCAACGGTTGGGTCATAGGGAAAACGCCTCAAGATCAGCCTAGCTTTCGCGTGGAAGAAGAATCTCAAAAAGAAGTTGCAATTACTTATGTATCCACAAGAAGAGATGATGTAAGTGAAGCTCATTTTGGGCAAATATATGATAGAGATTTCGGCTTTGATATTAAGTTTCCTTATAAAAGAGGAACTACCTATCGTCTCTTGATTACTTGCGATGGTAAAACAGTGAGTGTAAAATATAACGAAGAAGTATTTATGCGAAATCGTAGTGTTTTTCATAAGAGAATTCGAAATGTAATGGGACTACTCAATACACAAACCATTGGATCCGCTCTTGATTTTGGAAGAAAACATGGACTTCGTGCACTTCTAACAAAATCGAAAAATAAATGGCAAGGGCTTGATACAGATTTTGACTATCGGGAATGGTATGAATTAACAAAACCAACAAAAGAAGAGTTACAAAAGCAAAGGGAAACTCGTTTTCCTTATGAACCAAAACTATCTATTGTGATTCCAGCCTACAAAACACCTCAGTTTTATCTTCGAGAAATGTTAGATTCCATTGCAACTCAAACTTATGAAAACTGGGAGGTGTGTGTTGCTAACGGAAGCCCTAAAGGGGAAGGCAGTGAAGTGAATCAGGTATTGGAAGAGTATAGTAAGAAAGATTCTAGATTTCACTATATTGATTTAGAGGACAATTTAGGAATTGCAGGTAATACTAACGCAGCAATTAAACTTGCTACAGGTGATTATATTGTGTTAGGGGATCATGATGATACGTTGACAGAACATGCATTTTATGAAGTGATAAAGGCATTGAATGAAAATCCAGATTGTGAAGTTCTATACTCAGACGAAGATAAAGTTGATATGGATGGAGGTGCGGTATTCGAACCACATTTCAAACCAGATTTCAATCCAGATTTGCTGAGAAGTGTTAATTATATCTGTCATTTGTTTATTGTGAAAACAACATTGATAGAACGCGTCGGTGGGCTTGATTCCACATTTGATGGGGCACAAGATTATGATTTTATTCTGCGATGCACCGAATCAACACCCTATGTTCATCATATTCCCAAAGTTCTTTACCATTGGCGTTGTCATCAAGGTTCTACGGCTAGTAATCCAGAGAGCAAATTATATGCTTTTGAAGCAGGTGCAAGAGCCATTGAGGCTCACTGCAAACGAATGGGAATTCCTGTGGAAAAAGTAGAAAAAGGAATTGATTATGGAATATATCATACAACTTATGAAATTATAGAAAATCCATTGATTTCTATTGTGATTCCAAGTAAAGATCACCACAAGGATCTAGATCTTTGTATTCGTAGCATAATTGAGCGTTCTACCTATAAAAATTTTGAATTTGTTATTGTGGAAAACAACAGTACGGAAGAAGAAACATTTACATACTATGAGAAGATAAAAACAGAATTTTCTAATATTACAGTAGCAGTCTGGGAACGAGAGTTTAATTATTCAGCAATCAATAATTATGGAGCATCCTTTGCAAAAGGCGAATATTTGCTACTTCTTAATAATGATACGGAGATTATAAATCCAAATATGCTAGAAGAACTTTTAGGATTTTGTCAAAGAGATGATGTTGGAATTGTAGGTGCAAGACTCCTATATGAAGATGATACGATTCAACACGCAGGCGTAGTAGTTGGATTTGGAGGAATTGCAGGACATACATTTATTGGATTAAATAAAGCAGAATCATCCTATTTTCATCGAAGTATGTGTGCGCAAAATTACTCAGCAGTTACTGCAGCATGTATGATGACAAAAAAGAAGGTATTTGAAGAAGTAGGAGGATTAACAGAAGAACTTGCTATTGCATTTAATGATATTGATTATTGTATGAAGGTTAGAACATTAGGGAAATTAGTTGTATATGCACCGTATGCGCTATTATATCATTATGAATCAAAATCGAGAGGACTTGAAGATACACCAGAAAAAGTGAAGCGATTTAATGGAGAGATAGCTACATTTCATAGACGTTGGCCTGATATTTTAGAAAAGGGCGACCCTTATTATAATCCTAATTTAACCCTTAGAAAGTCGAACTTTGCTTTGAGAGATTTGTTAAATGAAAAAATAGGAGAGCCTTATCCATTGGAAGTGAATACAGATGAAAAATAAAGTGACAATTGTAATACCAAATTATAACGGACTTCATTTTATGGAGCCATGTTTAGAATCCTTAAACCGTCAAACAAATCAAGGGTTTGATCTTTTAGTGATAGATAATGGTTCTACAGATGGAAGTGCACAGTGGTTGAAAAAACAAGAGATACCATCCATCCTTTTGGAGGAGAATACAGGGTTTTCTGGTGCTGTTAATCTAGGAATAAAAACTGCAAAAACACCATATGTTATTTTACTTAATAACGACACAGTGGTTGAGCCCTCTTATGTAGAAGAACTAGTTGTATTTATGGAGAGTGATAAGCAGATTTTTTCTGTAAGTCCTAAGATGATACAAATGTTTGATAAAGAAAAGATGGATGATGCAGGAGATATGTATAGTATTATGGGGTGGGCATATCAACGAGGCGTCGGAAGGAAAATTGAACATTATGAAAAGCCTGTTCCAGTGTTTACTGCTTGTGCAGGTGCAGCAATTTACCGAAAAGAAATATTTGAATCCATTGGATATTTTGATGAAATGCATTTTGCATATTTAGAAGATATTGATGTTGGATATCGCGCAAGAATTGCAGGATTTACGAATTGGTATTGTCCAAGTGCAGTGGTATATCATGTGGGAAGCGGAACAAGTGGTTCAAAATATAATTCCTTTAAGGTAAAACTTGCTGCGAGGAATAATATTTATTTGAATTATAAGAACATGCCTCTTTTTCAATATTTGATTAATTTTCCATTCATCGCATTGGGAATTGGTGTTAAATATGTATTTTTTTATAAAAAAGGATTTGGAAAAGATTATATTGATGGGTTGAAAGAGGGTATTGTTACTCGCCATAAAACAAGGAAAGTACCATTTGCTTGGAAGGATTTTTCCAACTATGTTTCCATTCAGTTGGAACTATATCGTGGAACAGGAATCTATCTATATGAATTTTTTATGAGACAATTAAGCAAGTTTTAAGGGAAACCTTAAGATTTTCGTATAGCAAATTTACAGAATTTCGTGTATAATCGTTACGATGTGTTACTAAATGAAGCAAGAATAACCTAAGAAAAGGTGGTTGTTATGATAAAAGACAATCAAAATAAGCTTAATAAAATGCATGTGATTTTAGATGGATTTGTAATCACGCTTACCTATATACTTACGTGGTATTTTTTGATTGGAAATACGAGTGCATATGGTGTAGAGCAAGCATTGGCACCAAGTTTTTACTTGGGGGCATTAATATTAATTGTACCGATTTATCTATTTTTATATGGAATATTTCATTTATTTACACCGAAACGTGTACAAGGAAGAAGAAAAGAATTTGCAAATATTTGTAAAGCTAATTTAATTGGATTTTTATTATTTACTTTAGTGTTGTATCTAGGTGCCAAAAATCCATTTCTATTTCATTTTTCTCGAAGGCTAGTAGTTGGATTTTGTATTGCTAATATTTTTGCAGAAACATTAGAGAGAAATGTGATTCGATATTTCCTAAGAAATATGAGAGCAAAAGGATTTAATCAAAAGCATATTTTATTGGTAGGGTATAGTCGAGCAGCAGAAGGGTATATCGATCGTGTTTCTATGAATCCAGAATGGGGGTATCAAGTAAGAGGAATACTAGACAACCAAAAGGATTGGGGATATGAATATAAAGGTGTTAAGGTAATTGGGAAATTAGAAGATTTAAAAGAAATATTAAACCTTAATGTATTAGATG
>CAYJKD010000029.1:14220-16378 GCA_964370595.1 uncultured Lachnospiraceae bacterium | reverse complement strand
AGGCTAAGATGGTTTTCCTTCAAGGACTTCCGAATTGCAGATGCTGAGGCAAATGCGTCAGTTATTGTTTCATCATGATATCCGTGCCCTTCGCGCTTGATGGTATATGGTTGTATAGGGCTATTGTAGTATTTTAATGATTTGATGTATTCAATTCCTAGGATATTGTTTGGTAAAGCGAAGGTAGAAGCTTGTATTGCATGTTCTGGATAAGTTTCAAGTAGTGTCTGATAAAGTGCTTTTGGATAAGATTGACCAGATTTTAACAATTTTTTCAGTGATGATTGAAACGTACTTGATTCATTTAATAAACAATTTGCAATGGTTGATAAAGGGGTAAGTTCTCCTAATTCACTTCCGAAGCAAAGGACATTAATAATGCCCATTTGATGGAATAGTGAAACAGCACATTGGGCAAAATCACTGGCACTTGATGTGGCAAATATACTAGGAATTTCAACAACTAAGTCTGCACCACAAAGGAGAGCCATTCTGGTACGAATGTATTTATCAAAGATGGCAGGTTCCCCTCTTTGGACAAAATCGCCACTGATTGCAACTACAATATAATCACAATCTAGTAGCTCTTTTACTTTTTTCAACTGGTAATGATGTCCATTGTGAAATGGATTGTATTCGACTATAATTCCGACAATTTTCATGAAATTCTCCTGTTATTTTGTTAAAAATTTAACTATATGTAGATAGAATTTACCACATAGTTAAAGAGTTTTAGTCATGATATCATTGTTTTGTAAAAAATGCAAATTTATTTTGTGAAACTATTGAAAAAAATCTCTAAAACAAATAGAATGGTATAAGAATCTATTTAAAGAATAAGGAGAATTACAAATTATGAAGTTTCTAGTAGAGACATCTGCACGCCACGTGCATTTAAGCCAAAGCGATTTAGAGATATTATTTGGAGAAGGATATAGCTTAACAAAAAAGAAAGATTTGTCTCAACCAGGACAATATGCTTGTGAAGAACGTGTAACAGTTGTTGGAAGTAAAAAAGAATTAGCTGGAGTTTCTATCCTAGGACCAGTTAGAAAGGCGACTCAAGTAGAAGTTTCTTTAACAGATGCGCGCTCAATTGGGGTAGCAGCACCAATTCGTGAATCAGGTGATCTTGCTGGTAGTGGTGCCTGTAAGTTAATCGGACCAAAAGGCGAGATTGAATTAGCAGAAGGCATTATCGTTGCAAAGCGTCACATTCATGCAACACCAGAAGATGCAGTGGCTCTAGGTGTAGCAAATGGAGATGTTGTAAACGTGTGCCTTGATACAGACGGAAGAAAAACTGTATATGGAGACGTTGTAGTACGTGTACATGAAACGTATGCATTAGCAATGCATATCGACACAGACGAGTCAAATGCAGCTGGCTGTGGAAGAGAAGTATACGGTACAATCGTAAAATAGTTATCAATATAATTTTTAGGAGAATATAAACAATGAAAATATTAGTAATGAACTGTGGAAGTTCATCTTTAAAGTATCAATTAATCAATATGGAAGATGAAAGTGTTATTGCAAAAGGACTATGTGAAAGAATTGGAATTGAAGGATCTAAGTTAGTTCATCAACCAGAAGGCAAAGAAAAAATCGTAATTAACGAACCAATGCCAACTCACAAAGTATCAATTCAACTTGTTTTAGATGCATTACTTAGCAAAGAGCATGGAGTGTTATCTGATGTAAGTGAAATTGGAGCAGTAGGACACCGCGTTGTTCATGGTGGAAAATCTTCAGGCGCTTCTTTAGTAGTGGATGAAAAAGTAAAAGATTTGATTCGTGAAGCATTTGACCTTGGACCTCTTCACAATCCAGCAAACCTTATGGGAATTGAAGCATGTGAAGAAGCATTACCAGGTACACCAAACGTAGTGGTATTTGATACTGCCTTTGGTATGACAATTGAGCCAAAAGCATATCTATATGCAATTCCATATGAGTACTATGAGAAATATGGTGTTAGAAGATATGGTTTCCACGGAACAAGTCATAAATATGTTTCAGGAGAAGCAATTAAATTTGGTGGTTTAGATCCTGAAACTGCTAAAGTTGTTGTTTGTCACTTAGGAAATGGTGCAAGTGTATCAGCATCAATCGGTGGAAAATGTGTAGATACAAGTATGGGTCTAACTCCACTTGA
>CAYJKD010000029.1:0-14210 GCA_964370595.1 uncultured Lachnospiraceae bacterium | reverse complement strand
TGATGGGAACTAGAAGTGGAGATATCGATCCAGCTATTATCCAGTATATTTGTAACAAAGAAGGCAAAACGGTAGATGAAGTTACAGAAATGCTTAATAAAAAATCGGGAGTTCTTGGAATGAGCAATGGTATTTCAAGTGACTTTAGAGATATTGAAGATGCTAGAGATGCAGGAGTTGAAATTGCAAAAATTTCTCTAGATGCATTCTACTATCGTGTTGCAAAATACATCGGTTCTTATATGGCAGCAATGAATGGAATTGATGCAATTGTATTTACTGCTGGTGTTGGTGAGAATGATGCGATTGGTAGAAAAGCAATCAGTGAACAATTTGGATTCCTTGGAGTTGAAATCGATGATGAGCAAAATAATGTTAGAGGAAAACTTCGCTTAATCTCTAAACCAAGCTCAAGAATTAAAGTAATGCTTGTACCTACCAATGAAGAACTTGCAATTGCAAGAGAAACAGTTGAGTTGGTATAATTGTAACAATATTGAATTGGCTAACTACAAAGTGAATTGCTGTGGGGTTTATTAACGAACAAGCGATGAAATCGAATTAAAATAGTAGTTGACAAACAGGATGCATATATGTATAATTACATAGGTGCATATTGGGAGAATGATATGCAAATTAACTTATCAGAGCTGTTTCATGTAGATGGAAAAGAAAAGAATTACAAAGCTCGTATTGATATGGTATCTTTTATGAATGGTATGGATGCCTATCAAATAATATCCGCAGATGAATTTGATATTCGGATTCGGAATTTGGGGGAAAGTAAACTTTTGGTTGAGGGGAAGGTTGATCTTGTGTTAGCGATTCCGTGTGGCCGATGTTTGGATTTGGTGGAAACACCGTTTTCTCTGACCTTCGAAGAAGAAGTCGATATGAAGCAATCAGCAGATGAGCGTGTAGAAAATCTAGATGAGCAGACGTATATAATAGGTTATAATCTGGATGTAGACCAGTTAGTCAGTAATGAACTATTGCTTAATTTACCGTCGAAGGTGTTATGCGTAGAAGACTGCAAGGGAATCTGCAATAGATGTGGTGGGAACTTAAATAATACGACTTGTTCGTGTGACCAGAGTTCGCCTGACCCGAGAATGTCAGTAATCCAGGATTTATTTCAACAGTTTAAGGAGGTGTAAACCATGTCTATTTGTCCAAAAAATAAATCTTCAAAAGGTAGAAGAGATAAGCGTAGAGCTAACTGGAAAATGAGCGCTATGAACTTAGTGAAATGTAGCAAATGCAACGAGCTTATGATGCCACATAGAGTTTGTAAAGCTTGTGGTTCTTACAATAAGAAAGAAATCATTTCAGTTGAAGCGTAAAAATTAAGAATGAATTATGATAGGGCACTGTGAAAACAGTGTCCTATTTTTTTGCATTAATTTGGGATTTGAGAATGGGTTTAAGCTTTGCATTTGTTGTAATGGTGGGAAGGGAAGGGGAGGTGGCTCAAGCTCTAATGATGAGCTAGCAGTTACAATTCTAACCATAGCTCCAACAACTGCAGAATCAGAATCTGCAACACAGCCTGAATTACAACTAGAGACTGGAGAAAGCATTCCAGTAATACGAATATAGAAGTAGAAAAAAGTAAATCTATGCATGTTTATGGTGGCGGTTATTCAAATACAGACTATCTTTTTGAGGAAGTGATTAATAACGCACATACTGACGTATATCAAAATACACGAGGTTTGATATGCCACTTGGAGCTGTTACATTAACGGCTACTTGGCGTAGAAGAAGTTCAGGAGGTGGAGGTAGTGAAGGTGGTAGTACAACAACTACTACAGCGGCACCAGAAAGTACTACTGTACCAGAAACCACAGTAGCAGAAGAAATGACAACTGCTGTAGTTCCAGAAACATCGGCATCATTGCCACAACCGCCAACGCAACCATCAACACAACCAGCTGAGCCATTTGATCCGACACAACCTTCGGAGCCAGTAGAGGAAGAATCATCACCAACGGTAGAAGAGTCAACGGCTCTTGTAGACGAAACACCAATACAATCAAGTGAAGCATCTGTAACAATTCAACCTCCAACTGCAACGATGCCACCAGTACAAGGATTCCTTAGTGTTCAAGTAGGTGGACTAGATTTAGACGAAGAGGATTACTTTATTGATGAAAATGGTAACTTCAATCTATCTGCTGAATACATTGCAGCATTACCAGATGGAGAGCATGTGATCCAAATTGAAAGCAATGGAGAAATCTTTGAATCGGTGCTTATCATGGAAAATGGTGTTCCGCTTGTAATGTCGCCATTCCAACCAGTTTCAGAAGAAGAAGGAAAGCTAATAGACGAAGAACTAGGAGGTGCATGGAGCTTATTTGACCTACTTATAACTCAAGATTTTACATTGCCAATGACAATTTTTGATAGGTTTAGTATGATTTTTGCAATTGTAGTGATTGTTCAGTTGATTCTTATGATGTTATTCAGAAAGAAAAATAATGATGAGAATGTATCATCAAATGCTTAATGATTAAAGTATATCAAAATAGAATTATTTACAGAATGCTATAAATCGAGTTACGTTTTGAACTAAAAAAACACTCAGAAACGATCAAGAAATGATTAATTTCATTTTGATATTTTCTGAGTGTTTTCAATTTCTCATAAAAATAGATATGTGTGTACAATTTTAAAGAAAAAATATTCATTTTTGAATGGCATCGAGGAACCATTACTATATGATAAGTGTTTTACTCTTTTTTGTGGATTACTTTTTCAAAATATGGTATGATAGGGGATAGAAAATCAAACATAGATAATAGGAGCAAATGATGATAAATGTAGCAGTTGATGCAATGGGGGGAGATTACGCTCCTTCAGAAATAGTAAAAGGTGCAGTAGATGCGATAAAATTACATCAAGATGTTAAGGTGTTATTAGTAGGAAAAGAAGAAATTATAGAAGATGAATTAAAAAAATATACTTATAACAAAGATAAGATTACAGTTATAAATGCAACTGAAATTATTGAAACCAAGGAGCCCCCAGTGCAAGCCATTCGAAAGAAGAAAGATTCTTCTATGGTGGTAGCTATGAATCTTGTGAAGAAAAAAGAGGCAGATGCAATTGTGTCTGCAGGAAACTCTGGAGCAATGCTAGTTGGTGGTCAAACCATTGTTGGAAGAATCAAAGGGGTGGAGCGAGCACCATTTGGTGTGTTGATCCCTACAGAAAAAGGAGTATCCCTATTGTTAGATACAGGTGCGAATGTGGATGCAAGAGCGACACACTTAGTACAGTTTTCTCGAATGGGATCGATTTATATGAAACATGTAATCGGAGTGAAAAATCCAAGTGTTTGTATTGTAAACATTGGAGCAGAAGAAGAAAAAGGAAATGCATTAGTAAAAGAAACATTTCCGCTGCTGAAAGCATGTGAAGAGATTAATTTTCAGGGTAGTATTGAGTCAAGAGAAATACCTCATGGCCAAAGCGATGTCATCGTATGCGAAGCATTTACTGGAAATGTAATCTTGAAATTGTATGAAGGAGTTGGCTCTACTCTAATCAACTTAATCAAGCAAGGGATGATGAAAGACTTAAGAAGTAAACTAGGCGCATTACTTGTAAAACCAGCATTAAAAGAAACATTAAAAACCTTTGATGCCACAGAGTATGGTGGTGCACCTTTGTTAGGGTTAAAAGGACTTGTAGTTAAAACACACGGAAATGCAAAAGCGAGTGAGATTAAGAATGCAATCTTACAGTGTTGCACTTTTAAAGAACAAAAAATAGAAGAAAAAATAGCACAATGTTTTGCAGTAGAAGTTAGTGATGTGAATTAGTATGGAGGATTTAGGCATGGAGTTTGAAAAGATACAAGAAATTATTAGTGAAGTTATGAATGTGAATTGTGATTTGATTACAATGGAAACCACATTTGTTGATGACCTAGGAGCAGATTCCCTAGATGTATTTCAAATCATAATGGGAATTGAAGAAGAATTTGAGGTGGAAATTCCTTCACAAGATGCTGAAAAAATTATTTCGGTTGCAGATGCTTTAGAATTGATAAAAGCCCTATAAGGGCTTTTCATCTGTAATCATTTAAGGAGATAGAATGAAACAATTTGAGCAAGTAATAGGATATGAATTTAAAGAGAAGGGATTATTAAAGAGAGCACTTACACATAGTTCCTATGCCAATGAAAATCGGCTTGAAAAAGACTGCTCCAACGAGCGCTTAGAATTTTTAGGTGATGCAGTTTTAGAATTAGCTACGAGTCAGTATTTATATGAACAGTATCCCCAAAAATTAGAGGGAGAATTGACCAAATTAAGAGCATCCATTGTATGTGAAACCACATTGGCTTTCTGTGCAAATGAGATTCACTTGGGAAAGCACCTTTTACTTGGAAAAGGAGAAGAGTTAACAGGAGGAAGAAGTAGGAATTCTGTTATTTCAGATGCAATGGAGGCAATGATAGGTGCTATCTTTTTAGATGGTGGTTTTGCTAATGCAAAAGAGTTTATCGAAGGGTTTATTTTAAATGACTTGGAAGACAAACAGCTCTTTTTTGATAGCAAGACTATCCTTCAAGAACTAGTACAAGGAAATAAGATGGAAGGATTAGTATATTCCATTTTAAAAGAAGAAGGTCCTGACCATAATAAGGTGTTTGAGGTTCATGTATCTAGCGGGGAGAGGGTATTAGGGTTTGGAAGTGGGCGAACCAAAAAAGCTGCAGAGCAAATGGCAGCCTATAAAGGGATATTAAAACTGAGGGAAGAGCAATGTATCTAAAAAGTATTGAAGTTCAAGGATTTAAATCATTTGCTAATAAAATAGTTTTTGATTTTCATAATGGAATTACAGGAATTGTCGGACCAAATGGAAGTGGTAAAAGTAATGTTGCTGATGCCGTTCGATGGGTACTTGGAGAACAGCGAGTAAAACAACTTCGAGGTGGAAGCATGCAAGATGTTATCTTTGCAGGAACTCAAGTGCGAAAACCACAAGGATTTGCTTCTGTGGCAATTACACTAGATAATTCAGATCATCAATTAGCGATTGATTATGATGAGGTAACCGTAGCAAGGAGATTGTATCGCTCCGGTGAAAGTGAGTATAAAATAAATGGAAGCATTTGTCGTTTAAAAGATGTTCAAGAACTTTTTTATGATACAGGAATTGGAAAAGAAGGTTATTCAATCATTGGTCAAGGACAAATTGATAAAATCCTCAGCGGAAAGCCAGAAGAGAGACGAGAGCTATTTGATGAAGCAGCAGGAATTGTAAAATTTAAGAAGCGAAAAAATCTGGCACAAAAAAAATTAGAAGAAGAAAAACAAAACTTAGTTCGCGTCAATGATATCTTACAAGAGCTAGAAAAACAAGTTGGACCGCTTGCGAAACAATCGGAAACTGCTAGAAAATATCTTGAATTAAAAGAAGAATTAAAAGAGCTTGATATTGCATTATTCTTAGTAGAATCAGAAGAAATAACAGGGCAGTTAAGCGAAGTGACCAAGAAAGAGTCGATAGTATCTGAAGATATGGACCTTTCAACAAAAGAATCAGATACACTAAAAAAAGAGTATGAAAGCTTAGAGCTTGAATTAAGTGACTTAGATGGAATGCTAGAAATAGTAAGAACTCAGATTAGTGAAACACAAGTTCAAGTAAGTAGTTTTGAAGGACAGGTTAATGTTTTAAAAGAACAAATCAATACAGAAAAAATGAATGCAGATCACATTCAAGGGCGGATAAAAAGTATTGATGTAGAGAGAAAGGTAAAAAAGGAACAATTAAGTCAATACCAAGAAGAGCAAAAGGGTGTTGCAGAGACTGCACAAAAGAGTATGGAGGCACAAATAAGTGCAGAACAAGATTTAAAACAAAAAGAAGAGCACATCCTTGCATTAGATAAAGAAATTGAGATGACAAAATCTCAGATGATCCAAGGGATGAATGTAGGTGCTTCAATCAATGCGAAGGAACAGCGTTATGAAGTGATGCTAGAGCAAATTCAAGTAAGACGTTCTGAGGTAATGCAAAAACTATTAAAAATTCGTAGTGATGAATCGGTACAAGAGGAACAGATTAAAATTGAAACACAGAATTTAAAACAGTTAGAGGAAGAACGTATCCAAATAGAACTAGAGTTGAAAAGCAAAGAATCCGAAGTGGAAAATTATGTAGTAGAACTACGTAGATATAATAAAAATTTATACGAAAAACAACAGATTTTTCAAACCTCTTCAACAAAATTAGAATCATTAAAAAACTTAGCAGAACGGTATGATGGATACGGTAATAGTATTAAGCGTGTAATGGAAGTTCGAGATCGAATCGGAGGAGTAAAGGGTGTTGTAGCTGATATTATTACGACTCAGAAAGAATACGAAACAGCAATTGAAACTGCATTAGGAGGAAGCATTCAAAATGTAGTTACTGAAACAGAACAGACAGCAAAGCAGTTGATTGAATATTTAAAAAAGAATAAATTTGGAAGAGTTACCTTTTTGCCTCTAAATAGCATTGGTCAAAAATCAGGATTTCAGCAAAAAGAAGTATTAAAAGAAGAAGGTGTAATTGGATTAGCAAGTAGCCTTGTTAATGTTGAGGGAGAATATCAAAAATTAGCAGAGTACTTACTAGGTAGAGTAGTCGTAGTTGATACCATTGATCACGCTATTATTTTAGCAAAAAAATATCGTTATTCTTTAAGGATAGTAACATTAGACGGAGAGCTATTAAGTGCTGGTGGTTCTATGACTGGAGGTGCATTTAAAAATTCAAGCAATCTTCTAGGTAGAAAAAGAGAAATTGAAGAATTAGAAGATATTTGCAAAAAATCAATGGAATCAGTTACTCAAATTCAAAAAGAAATTCAGTTAATAGAAAAGCAATTAAAAGATAATCAACAAAACCTAGAAATAAAAAAACAACAGATGCACAAAAAATCATTAGAAGAAAATACAGTTCAGATTAATATCAATCAATTGCAGGCAAAAAGATTAGAAATAAAAGAATCTGCTAAAGATCTTGTTTCGGAAAATGGACAATTAGAGGAACAATTAAAAGAGGTTAAAGGTGGACAACACGTATTAGAGCAAGAAAAAGACCTTTTGTCAAAAAAGAATGATGAGGTAAATCAAAATCTTGAAGGTATGACAATACAGCTAGAACAAGAAAAACTAAAACGTGAAGAGTTGGCAAAAAAATTAGATGGAACTCGATTAGAAGCAGCAACCTTAAAGCAAAAAGTGGATTTTGTACTTGAAAATATGCAACGTGTAACCATTGAAGAACAGCGGCTAAAACAGGAAAAAGAACAATTGCTTTCCCATACCAATGATTCTGAATTTGTGATTGCATCAAAAGAAAAAGAAATTCTAGAGATTCAAAAACAAACAGAAATCATGATTGAAGTGAAAGAAGAAAGATTAAAAGAAAGTCAGGCTTTAGGGGATAAAAAAACAGCTATTGTATTAAAGCAAAAGCAGTTCTTTACAAAAAGAGAAGAGTTATCTCAACGAATTACATTATTAGATAAAGATCTTTTCCGACTACAGAATCAAAAAGAAAAGCTAGGCGAAAAACTCGAGCATATAACCAACTATATGTGGAATGAATACGAAATTACACTGCATTCTGTTAAAAATAAAGTTGTGGAAACTGTATTAGAAATCGGTGCATTACGAAAAGGAATTGAATCATTGAAAAATGAAATTCGTAAACTAGGGCATGTAAATGTAAATGCAATCGAAGATTATAAAGAAGTATCCCAACGCTATGAGTTTTTAACAACACAGTACCAAGATTTAATTGAAGCAGAAGCTACTTTAATTCAAATTATTGATGAATTGGATAAAGGGATGCGTTTACAGTTTGAAGAAAAATTCCATGCTATTAAATTGGAATTTGACAAAGTGTTTCGAGAGATGTTCGGAGGTGGACATGGGCAGTTAGAGCTTATGGATGGCGAGGATATTTTAGAGGCAGGAATTCAAATTATTTCGCAACCACCTGGGAAGAAACTGCAGAATATGATGCAACTATCAGGTGGAGAAAAAGCATTGACAGCAATCGCATTGCTGTTTGCTATACAAAACCTAAAACCTTCTCCATTTTGTTTACTTGATGAAATTGAAGCAGCTCTTGATGATTCAAATGTAGATCGTTTTGCTGGTTATCTCCATAAATTAACAAAACACACACAATTTATTGTAATTACTCACAGAAGAGGAACTATGGTAGCATCGGATCGATTATATGGGATTACAATGCAGGAAAAGGGAGTTTCTACCCTTGTTTCAGTAAACTTAATTGAAGATCAATTGACAGGATAGGAGAATTTGTAATGGAAGAGAAAAAGAAAGGTTTTTTTGGTAGATTAGTAGAAGGATTGACAAAAACTAGAGATCAAATTGTTTCAGGAATTGATTCGATTTTTAGCGGATTTTCTTCAATTGATGATGAGTTTTATGAGGAATTAGAAGAAACTTTAATTATGGGTGACTTGGGAATTAAAACAACAATGGCAGTAATTGAAGATTTGCGAAAAAAAGTAAAAGAGCAAGGGATAAAAGAACCAGAAGCTTGCAAAGAATTATTAATTCGGTCCATTAGTGAGCAAATGGATTTAGGAGAAAATGCTTATGAATTTGAAAATCGTAAATCGGTTGTATTAGTTATTGGAGTTAATGGAGTTGGGAAGACAACATCAATTGGTAAGCTATCAGATCAGTTGAAAGATCAGGGTAAAAAAGTAGTTGTTGCAGCAGCAGATACATTTAGAGCAGCAGCGATTGAGCAACTAGGAGAGTGGGCGAAGCGAGCAGGAGTAGATATGATTGCACACCAAGAGGGTTCAGACCCTTCTGCAGTGATTTATGATGCGATTGCTGCAGCAAAATCTAGAAATGCAGATGTACTTATTTGTGATACTGCTGGGCGATTGCATAATAAAAAGAATCTGATGGAAGAATTAAAGAAAATCAATCGTATCATTGATAAAGAATATCCAGAAGCATATCGTGAAACCTTAGTCGTATTAGATGGAACAACAGGCCAAAATGCTTTAGCACAAGCAAAAACATTTATGGAAGTTGCAGATATTACTGGAATTATTTTAACCAAGTTAGATGGAACAGCAAAAGGTGGAATTGCAGTTGCAATCCAATCAGAGCTAAAACTTCCTGTAAAATACATCGGTGTCGGCGAAAAGATTGATGATTTACAAAAATTTAATTCCACACAATTTGTGGAAGCATTATTTCATAGAGCAGATAATTAAGTAGAATAGAGGGCGAGAGTAATGGAAAATAAACTCACATTGGAACAATTTGAAAAAGCTACAGATGAAGTGAATAAAGTAATTTCAGAAACAAAATTAGTATTTAGCGAACATTTTTCCCATTTGACTGGGAATAAGGTTTACTTTAAGCCTGAAAATATGCAATATACAGGTGCATATAAGGTAAGAGGAGCTTACTATAAAATCAGTACATTAACAGAAGAAGAGAGAAGTCATGGACTCATAACCGCTTCTGCAGGAAATCATGCACAAGGAGTTGCATATGCAGCGAAATTAGCTGGAATTAAAGCAACCATTGTAATGCCAACAGCAACTCCCTTAATTAAAGTGAATCGAACCCGTGCTCATGGGGCAACTGTAGTATTGCAAGGAAATGTTTTTGATGAAGCATGTGAATATGCAATGGAATTAGCAAAAGAAACAGGTGGAACTTTCGTTCATCCATTTAATGATTTAGATGTGGCGACAGGGCAAGGGACCATTGCAATGGAAATTATTAAGGAATTGCCAACGGTTGATTATATACTTGTTCCAATTGGTGGTGGAGGACTTTGCACTGGCGTAGCAACTTTAGCAAAATTATTAAATCCTAAAATTAAGATTATTGGAGTAGAACCAGAGGGTGCAAATTGTATGCAAGAATCTTTGAAAAAGGGAGAAATTGTATCTCTTAATCGTATTGATACGATTGCCGATGGAACAGCAGTAAAAACACCAGGAAATCTTTTATTCCCTTATATTCAAGAACACGTAGATCAGATTTTGACAGTAGAAGATAAGGATTTGATTGTTTGTTTCCTAGATATGGTAGAAAATCATAAGATGATTGTAGAGAATTCAGGGCTATTGACCGTCGCTGCATTGAAGCAATTAGATGTGAAAAATAAAAAAATTGTTTCTATCTTAAGTGGAGGCAATATGGATGTGATTACTATGTCATCTGTAGTTCAACATGGACTGATTCAAAGAGATCGTATTTTCACGGTTTCTGTGCTACTTCCAGATAAGCCAGGAGAACTTGTAAAGGTATCTTCTTTAATAGCAGAAGAAAGAGGAAATGTTATTAAACTTGAGCATAATCAATTTGTAAGTATTAATAGAAGCTCTGCAGTGGAACTGCGAATTACGTTAGAAGCAGAAGGTACAGATCATAAAAATGCGATAGTTGCACGACTTGATGAAGGGGGATATCGCCCTAAATTAGTAAAATCGAAAGGAATTTAAAGTCCAATCGTACAATAAAAAATAGGAAAACATGTAATAATTGGTACTATAAAACCCCCTAGATAACAATTTTTTCTTTGAAAAGTGAATTGTTATCTAGGGGATTTTTATTAATCAAGCTCAATTATTTGTCGAAAGTGGAATTTTATAAAAACAAAGCGTTATAAGATTAATGGATTTTTTGAAAATTGAAAATAAATCATTGACCCTACTATAATTTGATCCTTAGAAAAAACTTTTATTATATGATTTGTGGGTAGTTTTATATAGACGATATACCCAGTAGGATCATCAATCCAGTCTATAATTTCTCCAGTATGTGCGCCTTGTTTGGTAATCATAACTTCACTACTTTTAAAACAGTGATAACCTTTTGGAGAAGATAAGTGAAAAAAATGCTGGTATGATGAATCGATTTCAATGATATTATCATAGCCGATTAGCTTAGCAGTTATAGTTGTAGTTGGAGTGTTATAGATGACACCTTTTGCTCCACATTCAATAATTCTACCGTGGTCTACTACAGCAATGTCTTTTGAAAATCGGTAAAGTTCCGTTGCATTGTGTGACACCATATATACATGGCCATCAAAATTAGAAATAGTATTTAGCATCTCACGTTCCATTTCAATCTTTAAAGCAGTATCTAAGGCAGAAAATGGTTCGTCTAGGAGAATTACTCTAGGATTACTTGCTAAAATTCTAGCAATGGCAACGCGTTGACGTTCTCCTCCAGATAATTTATTGGGATATTGATCAAGTAGATTTTTAATTCTGCAAAGAGATATAATATCATCAATCGATTTCTTTTTTGCACAAATTTTAATATTTTCTAAGGCTGTCATATTAGGGAATAGGGCGTAACTTTGGAATAAATAAGCTACTTGTCGTTCTCTACTAGGAAGGTCAATTTTTTTCTCAGAGCTAAATAAGATTTTTCCATCTAAAATGATTTCTCCCTCATCTGGCTTTTCAAGCCCAGCTAAACATTTTAAAAACAGGCTTTTTCCGCTTCCGGAAGCACCTAATAAACCAGTGACACCTTTGTTGGTGTCCAGTGTAATATCTATATGAAATTGATTTGTTTTTTTTCTAACAGTTGCTACAAATCCCATTTTGCTTCCTTTCTATTGTCTCTAGTAACAAAATTAACTAGAATCATAAATACAATGGAAATGCAGACCATAATTCCAACTAATAAATAGGCTTCATCATAGTTACCTGCTTGTATTAAAGTGTATATTCGAATCGAGATGGTTTGAGTTTTTCCAGGAATGTTCCCAGCTACCATAATTGTGGCACCAAATTCTCCTAAGGCTCGCGCAAATGAAAGGATTCCTCCAGAGAGCAATCCTTTTTTGGTAAGTGGGAGCAAGAGACGAAAAAGTATTGTTCGTTCTTTTAAACCCAATGTTCGAGCAGATTGAACGATATCAGTATCTACTTGTAAGAATGAAGATAATGTTGTTCGATACATAATCGGTAAAGACACTACGAAAGATGCAATCACAGAAGCAGTAATCGTAAATACTAAAGAAATATCAAAATTCAATAGTAATTTTCCAATAAATCCATTTTTTCCTAAAATTTCTAGTAGAAAAAACCCGATTACTGTGGGAGGCAATACCATTGGGAGTGTAACAATACCATCGATAATTCCATTGATTTTATTATTTTTATATACGATATATGCAAGCAAAATACCGAAAGTGATAGTAAGAACAGTGGATAGAATTGCAACTTGAAACGATAATAGTAATGGTGTCCACATGAATTATTGACTCCTTTTAAATCCGTATTTTTCAAACAGCTTAGAGGAACTTTCGCTTTGTAAATAATTGTAAAAATGTACTATGGTTTCATCATTAGAAAGTAAGGCTAGAGGATAAATAATAGGCGTATGTGTATTTGTGTTTGCATAAGATAAAATTTTTACTTGATCCGAAGACTGTGCATCGCTTAAATAAACGATTCCTATGTCAACTACATTTTGTTCTACCCATGTCAGTACTTGACGTACATCGGAACCTAAATTGACGCGACCATTGTCAAGAGGGTAATCGTAACCTAGTACTTCTAATGCATAGCTGCCTGCAGGCACAAAACTTGGATCGCCCATAGCAATTGTAAGGGTGTCATTTTGTAAGAGTTCTTCAAAGGTTAGGTGCTCTAGTGGGTTATCTTTATGAGTAACAATAACGAGTTCGTTCTTTAACAAATCAGTAATAGCAGTTTCATCAACTAATCCAAGTGACAGTAAATGATTTGTGTATTTAGGACTTGCGGATAAAAATAAATCCAAGGAAGCTCCTTGCTCGATTTGTAATGAAAGTGTTCCGCTACCACCATAAGTAAAAATCACTTCAACATTAGGGTGCTCACTTGAGTATAAATCTCCGATTTCTTCCAAGGGATCAGTAAGGCTTGCAGCAGCTCCAACTAGTATGGTTTCTTTTTCGTTTGTTTCACAACCAATCAAGAGAAGGGATAAAATAACTAGGGATAATATTATCTTGCGCATTCACTAGCACTGCCTTTCAGGATTTCTAATCCATGATGCAGATCATCTAAAACAAATGAAAGGCTTTCTTTTACAGCCTTGGGGCTACCTGGAAGATTTACAATAAGCGTTTCCTTTCGGATACCAGCCACAGCACGTGACAGCATAGCTCTTTTTGTAATTTGTAGGCTATGATAACGCATTGCTTCACAGATTCCCGGAGCTTCACGCTCAATTACATCGAGAGTAGCTTCTGGAGTAATATCACGAACAGAAAATCCTGTTCCTCCAGTTGTTAAAATAAGATCACAGATTTTAAGATCACATAGTTCTTTTAATTTTTCGGATATCATTGTACGATCATCGGGAAGAAGAATACGCTCCACTAAGGAGTATCCAGCAGAGGCAATTAAGTCATGTATTACCTGCCCAGATACATCTTCTCGTTCCCCAGCATAACCTTTGTCGCTTAATGTAATGATTACTACATTCATGTAATGAACTCCTTTCTAAATTTGATTTTCTACGACTACTAATTCATCTCCAACAGCAATCTTGCCACCTTGAAGAACTTTTGCAAAAACACCTTCTGTTGGCATAATGCATTCTCCCATTTTGTGATAAATTTGACATTTTGTATGACATTCTTTCCCGATTTGAGTCAATTCAAGAATGACATTTTTACAAGTGAATTTTGTGCCAATTGGTAATGATTTAAAATCAATTCCAGAGACAATGAGGTTTTCTCCGAATGCGCCATCAAATACATTGGCGCCTTTTGTATTAAATTCTGCAATTCTATCAGCAGATAAAAGGCTTACTTGTCTATGCCAATTAGCTGCATGAGCATCATTTTCAATTCCGTGATCTACGATAAAATTTGCTTCATTTACATTTTGCTTTTGTGTACCTTTCTTTTCGCTGGTGCATACAGCCATTACTTTTCCCATATGATTTTATTCCTCCTAAAATTTTCTTTTTTATTCCTTAACCACCGATTTGATTCATTGATTTACTTTCCTCATCACAGATATAACCTTCATCAAACTTGTGACTTTCTTGCTTTTTAAGTACACTTTCTTCAATTATTTTTGGAAGATTTTCATCAAATAGATAAGGGCGTAAATCAGTTCCACCGCTATATTGCAAACAAGTTTTTAAAAACCCTTCTGATGTGA
>CAYJKD010000028.1:3120-16417 GCA_964370595.1 uncultured Lachnospiraceae bacterium | reverse complement strand
CTTGTTAAGTTTGATGCACAAAACAACATTGTTCCTGCAGCAGCAGAGAGTTGGGAAAGCTCAGAAGATGGAATGAAGTGGACATTCAAAATCAAAGAAGGTCAAAAGTGGGTTAATAGTGCTGGAGAAGAAGTTGCAGAAGTAACTGCTCATGACTTTGTCTTTGCTTGGAGCGAGTTATTAAATCCAAACAACGCAGCTGAGTATTACAGTTTTGCAATTCCATTTAAGAATGCACAAGCTTACTATGATTTCGCATCTGGAGTAGAAGGTGCTCCTGAAGTAACCATCGACCAAGTAGGTTTTAAAGCAGTTGATGACTATACACTTGAAATCGAATTAGAAGAGTTCTTACCATACTTCCTACAATTTGTTAAGTTTGAAGTTATGAGCCCAATCAATCAAGCATTTTACGAAGAAGTTGGAGCGGAAGTATATGGTACATCTCCAGAAACAATGCTTTACAACGGTGCTTTTTACATGACAGAGTGGGTAACTGAGAACAAAATTGTAGTTCAAAAGAATCCATTGTGGTGGGATGCAGCAAATGTTTCTTTAGAAAAAATCAACTTTGTTAAGTATACAGACACGAATACAAAGTACAATGCATTTGCAAGTGGTGAGGTTGACTTAATCGATATTACTGGTGAGCAACGTGCAATGTTCGAAGCAGAGGGATATGAAGTAAGTAACTTTACTGGCGGATACAGCTTCTTCTTCTATGTGAACACTCTAGAAAACCTAGATAATAATCCAGATGGTAAAATTGCAGATACAAGAAGTGTTAGCTTAAGAAAAGCAATTAGTGCAGCTCTTGATCGTGACCAAATTATCAATACAGTATTTAAAAATGATAACGAAGTACCACAAGCATTCTCACTAGGAATTTCTGGTGTGAATACTCCAGCTTTTGCAGATGCAGTTGTCGCAGCTAATGGTGGAGAGCCATTATACCAAGGTGCAGCTAATGTTGAGGAAGCACAAACATACTTAACAGCAGCATTAGAAGAGTTAGGATATTCAGATGTAAGTGAAATCCAAATTTCTTTACTTACAAGTGAAGGAACACAAAATGAGTTATTATCTCAAGTAGTACAAGAGCAACTTCGTACAAACCTTGGACTTGAAGTTGGAATCGATGTAGTAACAATTACAGAAGCTCGTGCTCGTAGAAATGCGAAAAACTATGACATGTTTATGGGTGGTTGGGGACCTGACTACAATGACCCAATGACAGATTTAGATCTTTGGACATCTACTAATGGTAACAACCATACAGGTTATGCAAGTGAAGAGTATGATGCATTAATCGAATCTACAAAAACAATCGTAGATCCAGTAGCTCGTGAAGAAGTATTTGTTCAAGCAGAGATGATGTTAAAAGAAGATATGCCAATCATTCCTGTATACTGGAGAAAAGAAGATTATGTGGTAAGTGAGAAAATGGCTTCAGGTTTCGTTCGTCGTACTTTCCAATTCCACTACCTACCATATGTTACATTAAACAACTAAGCAACAGAAGAACTTGTTGATTAAGAGATAAATGCGGTAACAGGGGAGATGAATAATCGCCCCTGTTATCGCGTATAAAAGAAAAGGAGGAAATCCTGTGTTCCGTTACGTCCTCAAGCGAATCGCTTATGCTATTTTAACTTTATTTGTCCTTGTGACACTTACATTCTTTATGATGAGAATGTTACCTGGTGATCCATTTATTGGAGATAAGACACCATCAGCAACTACCTTAGCAAACATGAATGCTAGATACGGTTTAGATAAACCACCGATTCAACAATATTTTATTTTTTTAGGTAATACACTTCAAGGTGATTTGGGTATTTCCATTACTCACAACCGTCCTGTTACAGATATTATTTTAGATGCTTTTGCGGTATCAGTAGAACTAGGAGTTCGTGCAATTATCTTTGCAGTTATTGTAGGGATTTTCGTTGGTGCAGTTGCTGCAGTAAAGCGTGGAACAGCCATAGACTCTACGTTTATGTTCATTGCCATTGTAGGAGTATCCGTGCCAAGTTTTATTCTAGGTGCACTACTACAGTACTTCTTAGCTTTGCAGTTGAACAAGTTGTTAGGGTTTAATTTCCTCGCAGTACAAGGTTGGGGAAGATGGAATCAAATGATTCTTCCTGCATTTGCACTAAGTCTTAGCTCCCTTGCTACCGTATCAAGACTGATGAGAACTAGTATGCTAGATGTTTTAAATCAAGATTATATTAAAACAGCAAAAGCAAAAGGGTTATCACCAAGAAAGATCATTACCAAGCATGCCCTAAGAAATGCGATTATGCCTGTTATTACCATTATGGGACCAACAGTAGCAGCAATTCTAACAGGTACTTTTGTTGTAGAGAGTATCTTTAACATTCCTGGACTTGGAAAGTATTTCGTAACTAGTATTCGAGATTTAGACTTTACCATGGTTGCAGGAACTACCATATTTTATGGTGCACTATTAGTAACTTGTACACTAATCGTTGACTTGCTCTACGGTGTAATTGACCCACGTGTAAAATTGGAGGATTAAGACATGAGTACAATTGATAAATCACGATTTACCCATGTGGGTGAAAATGCTTCTGAAAGAGAAGCCATAACAAGGCCAAGTATTACCTTTTTACAAGATGCTATGCGCCGTTTAAGAATGAACAAAGTTGCGATGTTCTGTGCAGTTGTAATCGTATTATTAGTACTAGCATCATTAATTGCTCCTATGGTGTCGCCATTCGATTACAGAGAGCAGCATTATGATCACATCAATGCTCCTATGGGTTTTGTCTGTGATGCAGAAGAAAGTAATGGATGTGGGCATGCCCATATTTTTGGAACAGATACATTAGGTAGAGATATCTTTACTCGTGTTTGGATGGGGGGACGTGTTTCTCTTATGATCGCATTTTCTTGTGCCATTGTAGACTTCTTAGTTGGAGTTATTTATGGTGGAATCTCTGGATATTTTGGAAAGACTACGGATATTATTATGATGAGAATTCTTGAGGTCATCAATGGAATTCCTTATCTAATCATCGTTATCTTACTGATGCTTATTATGGAACGGGGGATGTTTACCATTATCTTTGCCTACTCTCTGGTGGGATGGATTCCCATGGCACGGCTTGTCAGGGGACAGGTGGTTGCACTTAAGCAACAGGAATTTGTTACAGCTGTAGAGGCTTTAGGAGGTGGTGCAGTAAGAATCATTGCACGTCACTTACTTCCAAATGCACTTTCAATCGTAATCGTTCGTGTAACACTTTCGATTCCAGCTGCTATCTTTATGGAAGCATACTTAAGTTATCTTGGACTAGGAATTCCACTGCCAAACAGTTCTTGGGGTTCACTAGCACAACAGGGGATTGAAAACTTCCGTTTATATCCATCACAGTTGATCATCCCAGCGGTTTGTATCAGCTTGACTATGTTGGCATTTAATATGTTAGGTGATGGAATGCGTGATGCATTCGATCCAAAACTACGGAGGTAATAGAATGAAGAAGCGTATATTAAATATAGATGATTTACACGTATCCTTCGATACCTATGCAGGGGAAGTAAAAGCGGTTCGCGGTGTTTCCCTACATGTAGATGAAGGAGAAGTACTAGCGATTGTAGGAGAGTCAGGTTGCGGTAAATCAGTAACAGCTCAAACAATTATGAAATTGAACCCAATGCCACCAGCAAGAATCGCTAATGGGAGCATTGATTTGGATGGATTTGACGTGGTTGCAGCATCAGAAAAACAGATGCAGGCAGTACGTGGGAAAGATGTTTCTATGATCTTTCAAGATCCTATGACATGTATGAACCCAACCATTCAAGTAGGAAAGCAGATTGTTGAGGCGATTACCCTTCACAAGAAACTTTCAAAACAAGAAGCACAAGAAGAAGCGATTCGATGTCTAAAGCAAGTTAACATACCAAACCCAGAAGAGCGCTCTAAGCAATATCCTCATGAATATTCAGGTGGTATGAGACAGAGAGCTATGATTGCGATGGCACTATCTTGTAATCCTAAGTTACTAATCGCAGACGAGCCTACTACAGCGCTTGATGTTACTATCCAAGCGCAGATTATGGAGCTGCTTGTTGAATTGAAAGATAAGATTAATACAGCAATCATTCTTATTACACATGACTTAGGGGTTGTAGCAGAGTCTGCAGACCGTGTAGCAGTTATGTATGCAGGTAAGGTGGTGGAAACAGGTACATGTGAAGATATCTTCTATCGCAATGCCCATCCATATACAAAAGCATTGCTTAAGAGTCTTCCATCTCCATCCACAACGAAAGATGAAAGGCTTATGGCGATTCCAGGAACCCCTCCAGACTTATTAAATCCACCAGTAGGATGTGGGTTTGCGGCTAGATGTGAAAGCTGTATGCAAATATGTCAAGAAGAATTACCTCCTGAGTTTCCAGTGGGAGAAGGCCATGTTGCAAATTGTTGGCTTCTCCATCCAGATTGTCCAACTGAGGAAGAAAGGGGAGTGAAATAATGGCAAATCAACCTTTAATCAAAGCAGAAGGATTGTGTAAGTTTTTTAGAGTCAGTGGAGGCCGTAGTCTTCATGCAGTAGAAGGTGTTAACCTAGAGATTATGAAAGGGGAAACCTTAGGACTTGTAGGAGAGTCAGGGTGTGGCAAATCTACCCTTGGTCGTACTCTAATGGGGATTTATCCACCGACCAAAGGAAAACTTATTTATGATGGAAAAGAACTGGATTTAGAGAAAAAATCAGAGCGTTTTGCATTTGCGAAAAAAGCTCAAATTGTATTCCAAGACCCATATGCATCTTTGGATCCTCGTATGACAGTTGGTTCGATTATTGAAGAGGGTATGGTTATTCATGGTATGTATGATCCAGCAAGAAGGAAAGAGAGAGTGGCAGAATTACTTGAGACAGTTGGTCTTAACAAAGAACATGCAAGCCGTTTTCCTCATGAATTCTCTGGTGGACAAAGACAAAGAATCGGAATTGCACGTGCACTAGCAATCGAGCCAGAATTTATTGTATGTGATGAGCCAATCTCAGCACTAGATGTATCGATTCAAGCACAGGTAATTAACTTACTTCATGACTTACAAGAAAAGATGGGACTTACCTATCTGTTTATTGCACATGATCTTAATATTGTAAAATATATCTCTGACCGTGTTGCAGTTATGTATCTTGGAAATGTAGTGGAACTAGCATCCAGTGATGCCTTATATGAGAATACATTACATCCATATTCAAGAGCATTATTATCAGCAGTTCCAATCCCAGATCCCAACAATAAGTCTAAGAGAGAAATTATTACTGGTGATGTACCAAGTCCGATCAATAAGCCAAAAGGTTGTGCATTCTCAACTCGCTGTCCAAGAGTATGCGACATCTGTCGTGAGAAAGCACCTGAATTAAAAGAAGTGAAACCAGGACATTTCCTTGCTTGCCATGTGGTAGAAAAAGAAGTGTAGCGTGTTTTTATAAATAAAAGAAAGAGTATAGAATGATGGTATGAATCATTTCTTACTCTTTCTTTTTCTTTCTATAATAATTAATTGAAATTTAAAAAAGTAAGAGCCATTGTGTGTTAAAATAGTAGGAAAGGAGGAATGTATTATGAAAAGAATATTTAAAAAATCATGTATGCTGTTGGTTGCAGTAATCATTGTTGTAGGTTGCTCAGCGCAAGTAGAAGAAACAGAAATAGCAACTACACAAATGGAAACACAATTAAACGTACCATCGAATACGATTGCAGAAAAGGAAGTAGAAGACACACTCAATATAGCGATGGGGGTGGAAAGTGGGGTAATGTATGATTTTGATCATTCTCCTATAATCGATTTCCCCACAGTTGATTATAATACAGAGGAGTATAATTCCTTTGAGGAAAATGCTTTTTCTTCTGTTTACAACAACCCGTTATCTACATTTGGAGCAGATGTAGATTCAGCTAGCTATACCAATGTAAGAAGAATGATTAACGAAGGCATATTGCCAACAACAGATGCCGTTCGTGTGGAAGAGATGGTTAACTTTTTCGACTATGATTATATCGAACCAAGTGAAGAAGAAATATTTAATATCTATACAGAAGTAAATCCATGTGAATGGAATCAGGATACACAACTTTTATCCATTGTATTAAATACACAATCAATAGAAAAAGAGCAGTTACCACCATCGAATCTAGTTTTTTTGATTGATGTATCTGGCTCTATGGATAGCTATGATAAATTACCATTGGTTCAAGAAGCATTTTCGCTTTTAATTGAAAATCTCACATCAAATGATGTTATTTCAATTGTAACTTATGCGGGAAATGAAACGATTGTACTAGAAGGGGCTTCAGGCGATGATAAACAACAGATTTCAGATGCGATAAATGATTTGACTTCTGGAGGTAGTACCCACGGTTCAAAAGCGATACAAACTGCTTATGAAATTGCACAAGAACATTTTATTGATGGTGGAAATAACCGTATTATTCTTGCAACAGATGGAGATTTGAATGTAGGGTTAACCAGTGAATCAGATTTAAAAAATCTTGTAGAAGAGCAAAGAGAAAATGGTGTGTTTTTATCTGTATTAGGATTTGGAGATGGAAATTATAAAGATAACAAAATGGAGACATTATCTCAGAATGGAAATGGAAATTACTACTATATTGATACCAAAATTGAAGCACAAAGGGTCTTGGTGGAAGAGATGGGCTCAACACTTCATACAGTTGCAAAGGATGTAAAGATTCAGGTAGAGTTTAATCCTAGTGCAATAAAGGGGTATCGATTAATCGGATATGAAAATAGGCTTTTAGATGAAGAAGATTTTAGTGATGATACGAAAGATGCTGGAGAAATTGGAGCAGGTCATCAAATGGTTGCTCTTTACGAAGTAATACCTTCAGATTCTGCGATTGAGGTAACAGGTTCGAATTTAAAATATCAAGAAACGACCCCTATTGACTCCAATGAATGGTTAACAGTTTCTGTTCGCTACAAAGAGCCAGAAGAAGATGAAAGTAAATTGATTACAAAAGTGGTAACGGAAAAGGAGTATTCTGAATCGATGTCTGACAATGTGAAACTTATGTCTGCAGTAGTAGAATTTGGGATGTTGTTGAGAGATTCTTCCTTTGTTGGAACAGCGAATTATGATGATTTATTAACTAAAATTAAAGCACTAGACCGTTTCACAGAGGATGATTATATCATTGAATTTTACACAATTGTCAAAAAAGCGAGTGAATTATAACGGTCACAAAAAAGAGGAGTATTTTATGAAACAATCAATTATTTTGGCATCAGCATCTCCAAGGAGAAAAGAATTATTAGAACAAGTGGGAATATTTCCAGAAATTGTTCCGAGTACAATTGAAGAAGTAATATCAAGTGAAGATCCATATGAAGTTGTAAAAGAATTATCTTTACAAAAGGCAGTGGATGTGGCAAGAGATTATAAGCAAGCAGATCGGATTGTATTAGGAGCAGATACCATTGTTGTAAATGATTCAAAGATACTTGGAAAGCCTAAAGATAAAGCAGATGCTGTTGTTATGTTACAAGGGTTACAGGGAAAGTATCATGAAGTGATTACTGGAGTAACTTTGATTTTTTGTAAAACAGGAAGAATTGTTACCTTTTCGGATGTAACGAAGGTATTTGTTCTTCCTATGACAGGGAAAGAAATTGAAACATACGTCGAAAGTGGGGAACCGATGGATAAGGCAGGTGCCTATGGAATTCAAGGTTTGTTTGGAGCATATGTAGAGCGAATTGAAGGAAACTATTCCAATGTAGTAGGCCTTCCAATTCACCTTGTATGGAAAGAGTTAGTTACAAGGAGATAATGATAAAACCTACTTGCTACTTTCTTTTAACATAAATTCTTCGATTACATGTAGCACACCGTCCTCGTCATTGGAAGTGGTAATGTAATCTGAAATTGCAAGGACATCATTATGTGAATTAGCCATTGCTACACCGAGACCTGCACACTTGAGCATGGTAATATCATTACTTCCATCTCCACAAGCAATCATTTGATCCATTGTAAATCCTAAGTGATTTAATAAAATTTTTAGAGAAGCTCCTTTATCTACATCTGGTGGAGTTACTTCTATAAATTCTGGATGAGAAGTACAAAAACCTAGCTGTGACCCAAATAATTCCTTTAGCTCGATTAGAGTTGGATTAATAACATGAATATCCCCAACGATAAGTAATTTATAAAGCGGTTCTGTAAAATAATGGATAAAGTTATCAACTTTGCGTACGGGCATTTGATTGTTTTTTGCAGCACGCAATGTTTGGTGGTTGGGTTCAAAAGCAGAAATAATCTCATCTCCCAAATATGCAATTAAGTTTAAATCTTTTTCTTTGATTGCATTGTATATAGGTTCAATATAATTTGAATCTAGTGTTTTATGAAACAAGACATGGTTTGTTTTGGCATTATAAACTTGTCCTCCATTATAAGCGATGATATGGCCATTGTATTGAGCAATATTGAGCTGCTCTGCTAGTGCATTTATTCCTTGAGGTGGGCGTCCTGTAGTGATAACTACATGTTTTCCTAATTCTTGTAAACGAATAATGGCCTCTCGTGTTGCAGGTGTAATTTCTTTTTTGGAATTTGTAAGTGTACCGTCTACATCGAGAGCGATTAGTTGATAGTTCATGAGGTGCGTCTCCTTTAAACCTTTTTGACTATATTCTATCATAGAACATAGAATAAGCAAATTATATTTGGAAACTAGTTGCACATATCTAAGAATATGGTAAAATGAGGATAATATTTATATATCAGGAGGTTTATATATGCGTTTAGGAGCATTAGAAGCAGGTGGAACAAAAATGGTATGTGCTATTGGTAATGAAAAAGGAGAAATACTAGAACGTATTTCTATTCCAACAGAAACACCAGAAATTACAATGCCAAAGATTGTAGATTATTTTATAGATAAAGAAATAGAATCCCTTGGGGTAGGTTGTTTTGGGCCGATTGACTTGAATCGCTCCTCTGATACTTATGGCTATATTACATCGACACCAAAGCTTGCTTGGGCTGATTATAATATCGTAGGATATTTAAAAGAAGCATTAAAAATCCCAGTAGGATTTGATACAGATGTAAATGGTTCTGCATTAGGTGAAAGTACATGGGGATGTACAAAAGGGTTAGATAATAGCATTTATATTACAATCGGAACAGGTGTTGGAGTAGGTGTTATCGCAAATGGAAAATTACTTCATGGAATGTTACATCCAGAAGCCGGTCATATTATTATGCGTCAACACCCAAGTGATACATATGAAGGAAAATGCCCTTATCATAAAAAGTGTTTTGAGGGAATGGCAGCTGGACCTGCAATCGAAGCACGTTGGGGAAAAAAGGGGGTTGAGTTAGCTGATAAGAAAGAAGTTTGGGAATTAGAGGCTTACTATATTGCGCAAGCGCTGGTCGATTATGTATTAACCTTATCACCTCAAAGAATTATATTAGGCGGTGGAGTTATGCACCAAGAACATATGATGCCACTTGTTCGAGAATCCTTTAAAAATCAGCTAGCTGGATATATAAAAGCAAAAGAGCTAGAAGATTTAGAGAGTTACATTGTATTGCCTAGTTTGAATGATAACCAAGGAATCATGGGAGCATTAAAACTTGGATTAGATGAACTGAATACAAAAAAATAAAGTTTTTTGTAAGGAGAGGATTTGTATAGAATCCTCTTTTTCGTATGTTTGAATAAAAAAATTTAATTCCTATTGATTTAGTAGGAATTAAATAGTATAATGATATCGAAGAAAAAACATACCCTGAAAGGTGGACATAAATAACATGAAACAAATGATTTATTTAGATAACGCAGCTACTACAAAAGTAAAGCCTGAAGTAGTAGAAGCGATGATACCATATTTTACAGAATATTATGGAAATCCTTCTTCTGTATATGATTTTGCTACAGGACCTAAGCAAGGAGTTATGAAAGCTAGAGATACGATGGCTGAAATTCTTGGTACAAAGTCTAATGAAATTTACTTTACGGGAAGTGGAACGGAAGCGGATAACTGGGCTTTGGTAGCCACTGCAGAAGCATATAGGCAAAAGGGAAATCACATTATAACGAGTAAAGTTGAACATCATGCGATTTTGCATACTTGTGAACATTTAGAAAAGCAAGGATATGAGATTACCTATGTAGATGTAGATGAATTCGGATGTGTAAATCCAGAACATATAAAAGAAGCGATTAAACCAAATACAATATTGATTAGTATTATGTTTGCGAATAATGAAATTGGAACCATTCAACCAATCAAAGAGATTGGTGCGATTGCAAAAGAACATGGAATTTTATTTCATACAGATGCAGTGCAGGCATTTTGCCAACTTCCTATTAATGTAGATGAGTGCAATATCGACATGCTTAGTGCAAGTGCACATAAAATCAATGGACCGAAAGGGGTTGGTCTTCTTTATATCCGAACAGGAGTTAGAATTCGTTCCTTTATCCATGGAGGTGCACAGGAGAGAAAGCGACGAGCAGGAACAGAAAATACTGCAGGGATTGTTGGATTTGCAAAGGCAGCACAACTCGCATTTGATTCGATGGAAGAGAGAACGAAACGAGAGGCTGAATTAAGAGATTATTTAATTAAACGTATCTTAACTACCGTGCCTTACACAAAGTTGAATGGACACGAACAATTACGATTACCAAACAATGCAAATATCTCATTTGAATTTATTGAGGGAGAATCATTACTAATTATGTTAGATGGTAAAGGTATTTGTGCATCAAGTGGCTCGGCGTGCACATCAGGGTCCCTTGATCCATCCCATGTACTATTAGCGATTGGATTGCCTCATGAAAAGGCACATGGCTCTTTGAGAATCACACTTAATGAAGATAATACAAAAGAAGAGATGGATTATGTGGTAGATAATACAAAGGTTATTGTTGAGAGACTTCGTTCAATGTCTCCATTATATGAAGATTTTATGAAAAAACAGTAAGTGAATGTAAGTAAGAGGAGAAAATAATAATGTATACAGAAAAAGTAATGGATCATTTTGAAAATCCAAGAAATGTTGGAGAATTAGAAAATGCCAGTGGAGTAGGTACAGTTGGAAATGCAAAATGTGGTGATATTATGAGAATCTATCTTGATATTGATGATAATCAAATTATTCAAGATGTGAAATTTAAAACATTTGGATGTGGAGCGGCTGTAGCAACTAGTAGCATGGCAACAGAATTAGTAAAAGGAAAAACAGTTCAGGAAGCGATGGCTGTGACAAATAAAGCTGTATTAGAAGCGTTAGATGGGTTGCCAGCAGTGAAAGTACATTGCTCGTTGCTAGCAGAAGAGGCAATTCATGCTGCATTATGGGATTATGCTCAAAAGCATGGTATTTCAGTTGAAGGACTAGAAAAACCTAAAACAGATATTGGTGAGCATGATCATGATCACGGTGAGGAAGAAGAGTATTAATGAGTGAAAATAATAAAAAAGTAGTAGTTGGTATGTCAGGCGGCGTCGATTCTTCGGTAGCCGCTTGGTTACTAAAAAAACAAGGATATGAAGTGATTGGCGTTACGATGCAAATTTGGCAAGATGAAGACCCGGATATTCAAGAAGAAAGTGGAGGGTGTTGTGGTCTTAGTGCTGTAGATGATGCAAGAAGAGTTGCGTGGGACTTAAATATTCCTTATTATGTGATGAATTTTAAGGAAGAATTCAAAGAGAATGTAATTGATTACTTTGTGGATGAATATCTTCAAGGGAAAACGCCGAATCCTTGTATTGCATGTAACCGCTATGTAAAATGGGAATCCTTATTAAAAAGAAGTTTAAATATTGGTGCAGATTATATTGCTACAGGGCATTATGCTCAAATTGAGCAGCTAGAAAACGGAAGATATACATTGAAAAAATCTGCCACAGCAGCAAAGGATCAAACCTATGCGTTATATAATTTAACACAAGATCAATTAGCGCGAACCTTGATGCCAGTTGGAGCATTTACAAAAGATGAGATTCGAGAAATGGCAAAAAATATTGATCTAGCAGTAGCTTCTAAACCAGACAGTCAAGAAATATGTTTTATTCCAGATGATAACTATGTAGGATTTATTGAAGAATATACAGGAAAAAAACAAGAAGTTGGAAATTTTGTAGATTTAAATGGAAATGTAATCGGGCCACATAAAGGAATTATGAATTATACAATCGGACAGAGAAAAGGGTTGAATCTTGCTATGGGACATCCTGTATTTGTTGTTGAAATACGCCCAGAAACCAACGAAGTAGTGATTGGGAATGGAGAAGATGTATTTACAGATTCTCTTAGATGTGATAGGATTAATTGGATGGCGATTGATGGTTTACATGGAAATGAGAGAGAAGTTATTGCGAAAATTCGATATAGTCACCAAGGGGAAGTCTGTAAGATTAAAGAACTTGCACCTGATTTAATCGAATGTCAATTTCAAAAGCCTGTAAGGGCGGTAACCCCAGGACAAGCAGTTGTATTTTATGATGGAGATTATGTAGTTGGCGGAGGAACAATTTGTTGAAACAAAATATCGAGAAATATATAAAAACTTTCCTTGCAATTGTAACGGTTGTGATATCTAGTAATGTTTCTAATATGCAGGTCATATCTTATGGATCTGCACAGATAACAGATCATACTCATGAAAATGTGTGGATCAAAGGAAGTAATGTAAATATTAGAAAAGAAGCTAGCCTTACAAGTGAGGTTGTTACAAAATTATCTACAGGAGCAGAGCTAAAACGAACTGGTAGTGGGGAATTTTGGAGCGAAATTCAGTATGAAGGACAAACTTGCTATGTTGCGAGCCAATTTGTATCGACAGAGTATCAAGATACACGAGTAGTACAATCGGTATCTGTGGATCGAAGTAGTGCTACAAAAGAAATCGGATTAGATTCTTCTTGGAAATATTCAGAGTTTTCAGCAATTAATGATGGAAAGGCAATCCTATTTACAACACAAGTGGATAATCCAAAAGGTTATGTAGTTGCTGTGAATGCAGGCCATGGTACGAAAGGGGGAAGTAGTGTTAAAACACTTTCACACCCAGATGGAACGGCAAAAGTAACAGGAGGCACCAATGCCAGTGGAGCGACAAAATCTACAGCAATTTCTAGTGGAACCACATTTTTAGATGGTACTGCAGAAGCTACGGTTACATTGCAGATGGCTGGAATTTTAAAAGAAGACCTTTTAGAAGCGGGATATGATGTACTAATGCTTCG
>CAYJKD010000028.1:0-3105 GCA_964370595.1 uncultured Lachnospiraceae bacterium | reverse complement strand
TGTAATTGCGAATCAACTTGCAGATTGCCATATTTCTTTACATTGGGACGCAACCACTAGTGATAAAGGAGCATTCTTTATGAGTGTTCCCAATATTAGCTCTTACCGAAATATGGAACCAGTAAAGAGTAATTGGGAAAAGCACAATGCTTTAGGAACCAGTTTAATAGATGGGTTGAAACAGCAAGGTGTTAAGATTTTTTCCAATGGTCAAATGGAGATGGATTTAACACAAACTTCGTATTCAACGATTCCTTCTGTTGCAATTGAATTAGGTGATCGATCTTCAGATCATGGAGCTGCAAGATTAGAAACAATTACTAAAGGTTTACTTATAGGAATTGAAAACTTTTTAAAATAACAATTTGATGGGAAAGCTTGAAACTCAATTAATTGGATTCAGGCTTTTTCTGTATGATAGATGAAATGGAGATAGTAATGATAAAATTTGAGAAAGTGAGCTATGGATTTCCTGAAAAGGATCTATACTGTGATGTTACATTTACGATAAAGGAAGGAGAGCATTGTGCATTTATCGGGTCTAATGGAGCGGGGAAAACTACGTTGATTCGAATGATTCAACAAGAAGAGGATTATCTATATGATGGTAAGATTACCATTGATGTAGGTGGAGCAGTTGGATTTGTTAATCAATTTTCCCTTACAGAACAGAACCGATTAACTACAGTTTTTGAATATTTAAGCGAAAATTTTGTTTTGATCCAAAATGAAATTAATAAAATCTGTGAAGAAATGGCCAGCTCTGAAAATTTAGATGATTTGTTTGTCGTATATGATCAATTGTTAAGTCAATTTCAGTCGGTAGACGGAGATTTTTATGAAAGCAATATTCGAAAACAATTAAAATTAGCAGATCTAACAAAAGTTGAAAATCTTGCACTTGCCCAGCTTAGCGGTGGTGAATTTCGTTTGATTCAAGTGATTAAAGAAATGATGTGGAATCCAAAATGTCTTATTATGGATGAGCCAGATAGTTTTCTTGACTTTGAACATCTGAAAGGATTGAAAAATTTATTCCGTAGTCACAAAGGAACTTTAATCGTTATTACCCACAATCGATATTTGCTTAATCATTGTTTTTCAAAGATTTTGCATTTAGAAGATACGAAGATTCAAGAATTTAATGGTACATACCTAGAATACCAATTGGCATTACTTGATCGAAAAATAGAAATTCAAGAGGAAGCAGTAGCAGATCGTATTGAAATTGAAAGAAATGAAAAAATTGTGGGTCGGATGAGGCATGCAGCAACAATAATTGATAATGCAACAAAAGGTCGCGCCTTAAATGCACGAGTTTCGTTATTAGAGCGATTAAAAGCGAATTGTACACAACTTCCATTTATTGAAGGAGAGGGACCTGATATTCAATTTGTAACAGAAGAGGTTCTAGGTAAAGAACAGGTGCTTTTAAGGGTTGAAGATTATAATTTGCAATATGATGATATGCTGCTAGAACATGTTTCTTTTGAAATTTCTGTTGGAGAAAAAGTTGCAATTGTGGGAGAAAATGGAAGTGGAAAGACATCCCTATTTCGTGATATCATAGGAGGAGAAAATCCTTGTATTTGGAAAAACGAAACAATAAAATTTGGATATGTTTCTCAGCATATTGAAGAATCAAAAGAAGTTGAGACTCTTTCAGGAGGGGAAAAAAGTTTATTACAATTAGAAGAAATTGCAGTACAAAAACCTGGATTTTTATTACTTGATGAACCAACTTGCCACTTAGATACTGCAGCTCAAATATCATTTGAAAAAGCGATTGAACAATACAATGGAACGTTGTTGATGGTGTCGCATGATTTCTTTACAATTGCAAATTGTGCAGATTATGTGTTGTTGATAAAAGATAAATCAGTTCGCAAAGTTAGTATTCGAAAGTTCAGAAAAATGATGTATGAATCTTATTTTGACAAAGATTATTTGGAATTAGATGCAAAACGAAAAGAAATGGAACAAAGAATCACAAAAGCCTTACGAAATACAGATTTTGAAACCGCTAAGAAATTGTCTGCAGAATTAAAAAAAATCCTTGGGCTAGAAGTATCTGAAGATGAGTCGTAATGATTTTATGTAGTACTAATTTTATAAATAATTATCATAGAAATGGAAATGAAATAAATGAAGAATCGAAAACAATTTATCCTACGTATTGGTGGATGGTTTTTATTATCTTTAGTTTGGTATCAAGCAGTTTGTTTTCGTCCAATTGAGCAATTAGGAGTGTTACATTCGCAAATTTTTTTATGGATGTTGATGGCAATTGGATTTATTATTGTTGTAGCAAATCCAACTGTTTATAAAAATAAGGGAAGTAGTATCGCAATTGCCTTGTTATTCCCTTTGGAAATTTATAGTGCATTTATGATGTTTCATAATTACAGGATATTGATTCTTGTTTTATGTATGATTACAATAATGATATGGATTTTGTTTACTTATAGCAATTTTAGAGGATTGCATAAAATGGATCTTAATGCTCCTTTGTTTTGGAGACGAAAAATCAGAAATAATTTATATGCAATGCATAAAAGTACGACATTAGTATTTTTGATTTTATTAGTATTTGTCTGTAGTGATATTGTTATTGGCCGTCCACTAGGCAGTTTGCAAACAGGCGTAAACGAAATATCTTTAGAAACTTCATTTGATGGGCAAGAAGAATTGTTTACAAATCTTCAAGAGGAAACATGGAATTCTTTAAATCTAGAAGAGCGTTTAGAGGTAATGACATTAGTTGCACAAATAGAAAAAGAACATTTAGGGTTGAATCGAGATGTGGGAATTGGAGTCGCTGATTTAGAAGAATCGGTTCTTGGTACATTTGTAGAACAAAATTATCAAATTACAATTGACCAAGAGTACGTTCGAAATGCTTCAGTTTCTAATATATTAGAGACTTTATTACATGAAATGTATCATGCATATCAACACCATTTAATTGTTATTTATGATAGAATGGATGAAAGTGATAAGCAATTACAAATTTTTGATGTGGTAAGAGCTTATAAGGAGAATTTTGAGAATTATCATGGAGAAAGTGGTAAAGAGTATTATCTGCAAATCGTAGAGGTTGATGCA
>CAYJKD010000027.1:10262-16457 GCA_964370595.1 uncultured Lachnospiraceae bacterium | reverse complement strand
TCTGCTATATTTATCAAGAGTTGGCGTATCTGTTTTCCCTTTAGGCGTTTTCCCTATACGAAGTTCTTCTTTTGCCCCTTGTGCATCTTCTCCCATTGCATTTAGGACTTTCACATATAACTTTTGAAGATTAACCTCTAATGTACTTAATAATCTTGCTGCAACACATTCATTTTCTCTTAGCAAAGCAATCAGTAAATGCTCTGTCCCAATAAGTGACGCTTTAAAACGTACTGCTTCCTCATAACTATTTTCAATTACTTTACTAGCACTTGGGGTATAAACAGATTTATCTTCCACTTGAATCGTCTGATTCATTGAAATTAATTGATTTATTAATTCTTTTATTTTACTTTCAGTAATACCTACACTTGCTAATACATGTGCTGCCACTCCACTTCCTTCTTTAACAAGTCCTATCAACAAATGTTCTGTTCCCACATAAGCATGCCCCAAATTCTTTGCTTCGCTTACTGCAAATGCAACTGCGGTCCTAGCTTGTTCTGTAAAACGATCCATCATATAATTATCCTCTCAATCATTTTAATTTCGGTAATTCTTTTCTCAAATATTGGGCCCTTGCAACTGCAATTTCCATCTTGGAAAGTGGTCGTTTCGATAATTTCAACAAATTCCCCTCTTGGATACCAAGCATCAGAGAATATACTGACTCAGGCTGTGTAAATGTAAGTAAACCCTCTTCTTCTCCAGATAATATTTGGGACAAGAATGTCATTCCCTCTTTAATACTTAATTTTCTTGCATATTTTAACACACCGTATGACTTATAAGCTTCATCTTTTCGCTCTAGTTCTCTTTTTTCCACTGCAAGTTTTTTCATTTGCATCTCTTGCATTGATAATTGATTCGCTACCCGCATTACCAAATCTACAATCTCAGATTCTGTAGATCCTAATGACTTTTGATTACTAACTTCATAAAGGCAACCATAATTTTCTTGATCATTCCCAAATACACCTTTAATTGCAGCACCAAATCTGCTCATCTCACTTACTAAACCTTGAAATCGCTTACTCATCGATAAATTCGGTAAATGGAGAATTACACTCGCACGCAAACCAGTTCCAACATTCGTTGGATATGCTGTGAGATAACCATATTTTAAATCAAATGCATAGTCGATTCGTTCGTTAATATAATTATCGATTTGATTCACTTTTTCCCACATTTCTTTTAATTTCATTCCTCGCTCTAACATTTGAATTCGAATATGATCCGAACCATTTAACACAATAGAACAATTTTCTGACTCTGATACCATGATTCCAGTCGCCGTTTTTTTAGATGCAATGGTGTGATTAATTAGTTTCCGCTCAACCATTGCTTTTTTATCTAAATCAGACAGCTCTGATAATAATGCTCTTTCATAAACAATTTGATCCAATTCCTCTAAGTTTGATAACACTTTCTCTAATTCTGTTACCAATACTTTTGATTCATCTATAGATAATTTCATCGGGAATTTATAGTTTTTCCAATTACGTACCAATCGAATCCTACTTGCTATAATACAAGATTTCTCTATATCACATGCTTGAAACCACTTATTCATCGGCAACTCCTTTTTCAATTTCTCGTAATAAATCTCGATATTTTGCTGCTGCTTCATAATCTTCTATTCCCAATGCCTCTTGCAACTGTAACCTTAATATATCCACTGATTGCATAGAAGGCGTTGGAATCTGTATCGACTGAACCTGTTTTCCTTTTTTATTAATCGGCGTTTTTCCTTTATGTCTTTCATTTCCTTGCAATTTTTTGATATCATCTGCAATAATAATATCAAAAATCGCATAACAATCTTGACAACCAAACTGACTATCCTTTAAAAAATCATTATATGTAGTTCCACAAGTAGGACATGTAACATGGATATCCTCTTCTCTTGTCTCATCAAGTCCTAATAGTCCTGATAGTAATTTTCCAAGTGGAAGCTCTACATCAAAAATAGCGGAATATGGTCCAAAATCCATTTCGCTTGCACATTGGGAACAAAGATGATGTTCTTTTACAATACCATTATTCACTTCTGTATATTGAATGTTCGATTCTCTGATTTTACAACGCTCGCACAACATAAAAATACCTCCACTTTCTAGCTAAAATGATTCATATATTTCTTCTACCAACGCAATTGCCTCTTCTTTTGAAATTCCACGACAAATTGCTCTTGTTAATACATATCTCAACTCTTTTGAAGATTCTTCCATTGCCCTTAATTTGTTCACATCAATAGAAATAATGGCTCCACGTCTTCGATCTACCTTGATAAATCCTTCTTGACGAAGTACTGAATATGCTTTATTCACTGTATGCATATTAACACCTACTAACTCTGCCATTTGACGGACCGATGGTAAAGAATCTCCTTCTTTAATCACATCTTTCGCAATCCCTACTACAATTTGATCTCTCAGTTGTATATAGAATGCATCTGAACTTTCAAAATCAATTTTAATCATCATCATTTCACCTACTTTATACAAAGTTGATTGTTATACATTTTCTATAACAATTATACATTAAAAGGGATACCTAGTCAATAGGTATCCCTTTTATGCAAAAAGATTAGTCTTCTAATTCATCATCTAAGTCAACTATGATAAAATCATCGTCATCCTCTTCTTCTAATCGTTCACTTACTTTTGTTGCTTCTTGTGCTAAAGTCGATACAAGTTCTTCTTCCACATCGTAAAGTTCTCCATCTGTTACATTTTCTCTGTCTATTTTTTGACTTACTGCCACAACAGGAGGTTCTTTCATTTCATTATTTGTTTGTTCTTGCAGCTGCTCTTCAAATTCTCTTTCTGAACGCTTTGCTCGAAGCATAACTGAGATTAAAGCAAACAATAAAACAATCGCTACAGCGATCGCACCAAATAAAGCAATACGCACAAGATTGTATGTTTCAGCTAATGCATTATATTGCTCAGTAACTGCGATTGCATCTGAATTATCTTCTTTTACTGACTCAAAGTACCTTTGAATCGTTTTTTCTGTAAGGTCATATCGATAGTATCCTTCTTTATTATCATTATTTACCCCATACAAAACACAATATTCTGGATTACCTTCCACATCGCGAATCCAACCTGTAACTTGCACGTCTCCAATAGCAATTTTGCTCTCTTTATATCCTTCTAAAATCGCCACACCAGCTGGTACCTCTAAAATACGGATTGTCGATTCCGCACATTTCAACTCTGCAAGTACATCAAAGCTTTCTTCTTGAACGGATTCAGATTCTGTAACAACAGCTTCTTTTGTAATTGTGATATTATATACATTTGTTGTTGTTCCATCTTCAGCTGTTACTGTTACAGTTGATTTATTTTCGCCTAATTGCAAGTTCTCATTTCCAGCTACTGCAATATTTGCTTGATCATTATTCGTTTCTGCGCTAATCGTTAGTCGCTCATCTGTATCACTTACTGTAGTTGTGTATTCGTAAACAGTAGGCGAAAACGATGGAACTAATGTTCCAGGTGAAATTTGCAACGATTGTAATGTAGCATCTGTAGAAGATGTTTCAAGGGCATCAATTGTTACCGTAGATGTTCCTTCACGCTCTACATTTACCATGTTACCTTCATTATCGTAGCCTTCCCATGTAGTGATATTGATTACCGCTGTTCCTGGTTTGATCGCTTTAAATCTAAGTAATGTCTCTGCCTCACTATCCGTTTGAACCTCACTCCATACACGAATTGCACCATTTCCACCACTTGCAGTTTCTGTCTCATTAATATACTCAAGTAATGTTGGGTCATAGGAAAGCATTACATCTGTATTTCCTAGAACTTCCCCACTTGTTATTGTGAACTTCATTGTAACACTCACTTCTTCCCCTACAGTCGTCTGTGGATCAGAAAATGCAATTCTTGCATCTGCTGCAAAGCTTGTTAGTATATTTACTGGCACCAATAATGCAACGATACATGTAATCAGCAATTTGCTTATTATTTTTCTCACTCTATCCTTCATCTGTTCTCCCATCCTAATCGTAACTTAATTATATCTGCATTTAATAATAGTTTATGCTCCTGGAGGTGCTAATGAGACTCCAGTTCCATCTGTTGGGTTTTGTTCTGGTACAGCATTTGTACCACCTGGACCTTGGTTCGGAGTTGAGGTTCCAGCTCCAGGACCTACAATCCCACTCTCTGAAGTAGTAGGTGTTTGTTCACTCGTTGAAGGTACTACATCTGTATTAACACCTTCATGGTAAGTCGGTCCTCCAGCTTGCTGTACAATATTTATTGTATATTCTCTCATATCTCCATTTTCTGCTCGAACAGATACTTTTACATAATTTATTCCACTTTGCAATCCTATCGTTCCATGACCAGAGGTTTGAGCAGTTGAATCAAATGGGTGAGCAAAAATATTCAATGTAGTTACACTGCTATCAACAATAAGATCATAAGAGGTAGTCTCTGTATTAAATGTTGGGGTTAGTTGAAAACCTTCTGCACCAAAATTGCTTAATTTATTATTTGGACTACCATCAATCACTGGTTGTGGTTCTGGTAATTCTGGCATATTTTGATATACAGGAATTTTAAAAACAAGCGGTGTTTGCTTTAGCTCTTCTGTATACGCTTCTTGAAAGATTGCAGCTTCAGATGCTGCACCTTGTACATTCGTCATATATTGATGTTTGTATAGATTATTTCCTTGTACATTAAATTTCTTTAAATAAAATGTATCTTGACCAACATTGATATATCCTGCTGCATAAAATTGCGCACCACCTACAATGGCTTTTTCTGGGCTATCCCATGGTCGGCCATAATCTCCCGATTGAGAAGCATACCAAAGCCCTCGCTGAATTGCAGACATATCGCCTGCTTGATAGGCTTCTACATTAAAAAAATTGTAGTAACCTTCATATCCGCTGTAGTTTCCGGAAATCAAACCGCTAGTACCACCACTTCCCTGTTCTTGGATAATCATAGCTGCTATTACATATGGGTTCACTCCACTTTGCTGGGCTGCATTCATAATAATATCCACATAATTTGTACTACCAGTTATATGTCCCGCTGATTCCGAGGCAGTAGGCGCTTGATTAGAAACCCCTGGACCAACTGCACCTGGACCTCCAGATGAAGATGAAGTATCACTTCCTCCAGGCCCAATTACAGATGCCATTTGAAATCCTAGGCTTTGCGTTTGAAATATACTTCCCGGAGCAGATAATGACACATTTGTTCCCAATGATGAAGGCGGTGGCCCCGAGCTTACCATCGCATTTCCGGTTTGACTAGGATCTGTAGTTCCTAATGGACCCACTGATGGAGCGCTTGGTTCTGAGCCTGATGTTCCTTGATCCGGAACAGCTCCTTCTTCCATAAACGTCCCCTTTAACATAATAGAAACCCCTTCTCTTGTATGAACATTAGGGTCATATTGCTGTTGTAGAAATTGAAATATATATATTGGATCAATAAAATTTCTAGGATCCATGTAGTTTCGAACAATCATTTCCGAAGCAGCCACCCAACTGCTTCCATCAAATCCAGTCCAAGTACTATTCATCCAGTTATAGGCACCTGGCATTGTAGATTTAAATGATGATATGCTAGAATCATGAACTAAGTTTCGTCCTAATAATGCTTCATTTTGAATCACATCATTCCAATCTAATCCTGTATGTTGTGCTACAAACACCCATGACGGGTACTCTGCATGTAATAATCTCAGCTTTTCTTTATAGCTTTCTGGAAATCCTTGTGCTGTCAAATTCGCTTCAAAATCTGCATTGTAATTATAATTTTGAGCATACTTTATATAATCAGCCATTCCATATCCTGAAATGATATTTCCTGCTTGGTTTGTAAATTGAATATGATACCAATTTTTCCCATCACTACCTGTTGTTTCTCCCAAAATTGCTACTCTCGTTCCAGACTGCAAAGTAGCAACTATTCCATGCCCTGTTCCTGCACCACTTCGAATATTCAAAGATGTTGCATCGATGGATGCTTGTTGATTTGCTAATACTTCTATCACAGGAGTTATATTCCCAAATGGTGCTTGTATACTAAGTAAGAGACCTAGCATGAGTGCTGAACTCATCTTCCACATTGCTTTTTTCATCAGTATTTCTCCTCTTTTTTTCGTATCTCTACCAAATCTTTTCATTATACCCTATTCATTATAATGACTATA
>CAYJKD010000027.1:1075-10252 GCA_964370595.1 uncultured Lachnospiraceae bacterium | reverse complement strand
GAATATTTAGTCAACCGAATCTGCAAATCTTCAGATTTTAGAAAGAAATGTATTCACTATTACATTATTTAGTAAGATTTATAGCTCAAAAATGTTTCATCAATTCCTTACCGTGCTATACATAACCTATTTAGATTTACACATTATCCTTGCCTATGCTACAAAAATCAATCATATTCTGTTATAATGGTACTATATATTTAATAAGGAGGCGATTGCTTATGGAATCCAATCGACTAATCTATCATATTGATGTAAACTCTGCCTTTTTAAGCTGGGAATCTGTTTATCGCATGGACGTTGATGATACTTGTGTCGATTTACGCACGATTGCTTCTGCAGTAGGTGGCGATCCTGCCTCTAGGCGAGGTGTCATTTTAGCAAAATCAGAACTAGCAAAGGCAAAAGGAGTTAAAACAGGAGAACCAATTGCAAAATCTCTGAACAAATGTCCTGAACTTGTTATTGTACCATCCCGATTTGATTTTTATATCAAGCAATCAAAAAAATTAATTGAGTTATTGGAAACCTATACACCTGATATAGAAAAGTTTAGTATTGATGAAGCTTTTCTAGATATGACAACTACAATACACCTATTTGGCGATCCACTCATTGTAGCTGATCAAATACGAAATCAAATTGAACAAGAACTCTCTTTTACAGTTAACATAGGAATATCCACTAATAAATTATTGGCTAAAATGGCTTCCGATTTTCAAAAACCAAATCTTACTCATACCTTATTTCCATATGAGGTCAAAGAAAAATTATGGCCACTTCCCATCAATGAATTATTTTTTGTAGGTAATTCTGCACATAAAAAATTAACAGGTATCGGATTATACACCATTGGAGATGTAGCTTGTTGTGATTTAAGGATTTTAAAGTCGCATCTAGGTGATAAATATGCATCTTTAATTCATCGATATGCTAATGGCATCGATGATGAGCCTGTTGCGAAACGTTCCCCTATCAATAAAGGTTATGGTAATAGTATTACCTTGTCACAAGATATTAGCGATTTTGAATCTGCTAGCCATGTCCTTTTATCCCTTAGCGAAACTGTAGGAGCAAGACTTCGCAGTGACGGTGTAAATTCAAATTGCATCACTGTAGAAATTAAAGACTGGAATTTTCAATCTACGTCTCATCAAATGAAGCTTCCTACCTCCACTGATTCTACATCTACGATTTATCAAACTGCTTATAAACTATTAAAAGAATTTTGGGATTTAACTCCTCTTCGACTCTTAGGCGTCAGGGCTGGAAATATTTCTGATGATGCCTATGAACAAATAAGCATTTTTGATAACGAGCAAAATAAAAAAATGAAAACGATGGAAAAAACAATTGATAGTATTCGCAAGAAATTTGGAACTGATATTGTTAAACGAGCTAGTTTTTTAAAAACCGATACCCTTGTAGACCACACAGTCGCAAAAAAGAAACATTTCGAAGAATAGGAGATTTAACATTGACATTTAACTATATAATCACAAAATCCGACCACAAAACCCCCATATATAAGTACTTAGCCTCCAAAGGCTATTCCAATCAATTGCGTATCACACTGAAACAGCATTCTGATTCTGTCTTGCTAAACGGGACTCCTGTATTTTTAAATTATCAATTAGAAGAAAATGATACGCTTACTATTACACTTCCAAAAGATAATTCCTCTCACAACATTGTGCCAACCCCCATGAATCTTTCTATCCTATACGAAGATGAACACATTCTATTAGTGAACAAAGATTCTAATATCCCCATTCATCCTTCTCAAGGAAATTATGATAATACCTTAGCAAACGGAGTAATGTGGTATCAAAATAGTAAAAAAGAACCAATTATTTACCGTGTAATCAATCGACTTGACCGCGATACCACTGGACTCGTTTTAATTGCAAAACATGCACTCAGTGGAAGTATTCTCTCCGATATGGTAAGTAAACGCATGATTCAACGAACCTATTTATCAGTTGTAAAAGGAGACGTGAGTTTATTAGAAGAAAAAGAAGGGATACATATCATAAAGGATCCTGAACTGTTTTCTTTTGAAATTGATGCTCCTATTGCACGCAAAGAAGATTCTACCATAGAACGTATTATCAATTTCGAAACAGGGGAACATGCAAAAACTTATGGAACTTTGCTAGAATATAATCGAGAAAAAGATTTATCTTTATTGCAAATACGACTAGGTACTGGTCGAACACATCAAATCCGTGTTCACATGAGCTACTGCAATCATCCTCTCCCTGGTGATTTTTTATATTGTCCTGATTATACATATATCAAGCGCCAAAGTCTCCATTCTTGGAAGTTAGCATTTACACATCCCATCACTGGTGTACTTCATGAATTTATCGCTCCTCTGCCTCAAGATATGCTTCATTGCCTCAATCAAAACAAACAGCCAACTTAGTTTTTCTACCAAATTGGCTGTTTGTTATTTTATTCTGCCTAATTTTTTTAGATTTCTACTCCATGATATTCAAACAATAGTTCTTCTGCTTCTTGACTCCACAATCCACGATTCTTCTTACAAATCTCATCTAATTTCTTATAGAGGTCATTGGTTTTACCAAGTTCTTCAAAATCTTCTATTGCAGTCAATGGCATATCAAACTGAGTATATGTCAATTTTTTTCCACCAGGTATCTTAGGTAAATTTATAGTTGCATCTGCAATACTATCGATTCCACCAATGTGGGTAACCATTACAGCTGGCTCTATTTTTCCTGCTGCTGCTAATTCATTCGCTTCAATTAAATCATCATTGTTTCCACCAGTAGTACCAATAATATGTGCGCTTGTATAATGTACATTATATAGGTTGATTTCTGCTTTAAATTGGTTATCTGATGGACCTGCAAAGAAGTTAAGGCAACCATCAAATGCAAGTAACTGATCTCCTAACTCTGCAACTTCTCTATATGGAATATATACAAATACATCATCATATCCATGTCCATCTGTAATTGCTTTTAGCTCTTCCACAGGGTCTTTCATCGTTGCTGTATTTACATATAATAATTCAACACCTTTTTCTTTTGCACTTGCCTCTGAAATAACTTCTCTTGCTCGTGCAATTCTATCATCACTAACATCGGTAACAACAATTCGCTTTGGTTTATTCTCTAACTGAAGACCATAGCTAATTGCACCTAGACCCATTGGACCACATCCACCAAGTACAATGATATTACCATCTGCCTTTGTACCTGTCGTCAAATCATGATTTACCTTATTTGTATGATAATTTCCATGATATCCTCCAATGATACAACTCATCGGCTCTCCTAATGATGCTTCAAAGAAACTATTTCCGTTATATTCCATTAAACAGCCAAGTTCCATAACTTCTGGTGGAATAATGCAATAGGTACACGCTCCACCAAAGAATTCATAGGAGTATCCTGGAGAAGCCAAACTTCCTTTGTAATTCAAAGCAGGTTGTTGTGCAAACTTTTGCCCTGGTTTAAACTGATCTTTCCACTTATCACCTACTTCAACGATTACTCCCGAAAATTCATGCCCAATAATAATAGGATTTGTCTCAATATTTTTAGGAGCACGCTTATGATTTTTTCCTTGTTCAGCCAATTTGTATGTAGACATACAAATACTATCACTAATTACTTTTACTAATATCTCATCTTCTTTGATTTGTGGTAATTCAAACTCTTCTAATCTTAAATCCATTGCACCATACATTCTTACTGCTTTTGTTTTCATTTTATTATTCTCCTATTTTCTCAAAAATTACCTTTGTTTTCAATTCGTCTAGTAATTTTTTGCTTGGTGGTTTTGTACCAATCGTAGTAACCGCACCTGCTGAAGTCGCTATACAAGTTTTAATTTTATCTTCTATTTCTAACTTCATATCATAAGAGTATGCCAACGCTGCAACTAATGCATCTCCTGCTCCTACTGTAGAATGTGCTTTTACCTTCAACCCTTGGCAACGATAAACCCCTTCTTTTAAAATCATGATAGATCCATCTGCACCTAAGGAAACCACAACTTCACCAATTCCATTGCTCACAAATTTTTTTCCTACCATAACCAAATCATCCACAGACATATTTTTATCTAAGTTCGCATATTCTGCTAATTCAATTTGATTCGGCTTAATCATATCTGGATTTGCAATAATAGAGCGCTTAAATAACTCTCCATCTGCATCTAGTAGTACTTTCGCACCTTTTTTATGAACTAAGTTAGTAATTGTTGCATACAAATCTTTGTCAACACCTGCGGGAATGCTTCCTGCTAAAACAAATAATGTATCTTCTTTCGCATAGGATTCTATCTTTTCAAGAAGGGTTTTAATATTCTCTTCTGAAATTGCTGGACCTGGTTCGTTCAGTTCTGTAACCGCTCCATTTATCGTTTCTATTACCTTTGTATTTGTTCTGCTTTCACCATCTACCCAAATAAAATCTGTTTGTATTTCAAGATCTTTTAACACATTATCAATTACTTTTCCTGTATTTCCTCCTAAGAACCCCATTGCAATGCTTTGACCACCTAGTGCATGAATCGTTTTAGAAACATTGATTCCTTTTCCTCCAGCATCCATTTCCACATGCTGAATACGATTAACTCCTCCTGGCTCTAGCTGATTAACATCAATTGTTTTATCAATCGCCGGATTTAATGTAACTGTTATTATCATAACTAGTTCTCCTCTGTTAATATTTTGTAAATAGAATCTGGATCTCCACTAAATAACAATTGTTCTGTTTCTTCCTCTAACATGATTCCTGCAACCTTCGAAAGCATATCAACATGCGCATCACCTACTCCAGCAATTCCAATAATCAACTTTGCATCTTCATCGCCCCAACTCACTGGATTTTTCAACACTACAACAGCAATCCCAGTTGCTTTTACAGCTTTTTTCGCATCCTCTGTACCATGAGGTAATGCTAGTCCATTTCCCATATAGGTAGAAAATACAAGTTCACGATTTAACATTCCTTCTACATAATCCGCTTCCACATAATTGCTATCTACAAGCATTTGCCCCACTAGTCTAATCGCTTCTTCCTTGCTACTCACTTCACAATCCACTTTAATATTCTCTTTATAAAGGATTGGTAAATTTGCTTGTGCCTTCTTTTTTAATTGAAATAACATAATATTCTCCTTTTCTATTTCGTTTAATTAAATTTATTGATATATTGATTGAAATATTGTTTCAAACAATTGGATAAAATTCCACGTATTTGTTCAGCATCTCCTGTTCGTATCGTTTCTAAAAATGTAGGATCATCAATAAGTGTACTACTGATATGCCCTAATATTCCTCCATTGACAAGTACATTCTCATCTTCTGGAACTAGCATAACAAAAACCACTTTAATCCCATTAAAATATGAATCTTCAAAAGGTAATACGCCCTCTGTCAAACAAACTGAAAAATTCGGCTTGTCTACACCCTTTGTCCTACAATGAAGTAAAGCAAAATCAAATTCCGAAAAAATCTGACTCGAAATACTTTCCCGTTTTAATATATCTCTTTTGATTACATCCTTACACTCACTAACAAACGCCAACTTCCCAGCTATACATTCTACTAACTCATCAAATTTTATGCTTTTTTCCACTTGCAAAATTTTGAAATTTTGAATAATTGTTCGTATCTGCATTGCTATATAATTCACTTTTTCTAGTTGAACTGAAAATATCGTATCTTCTTCTTGTTTTCTTGCTAAGCGTTCATATCTATAAACATGTCGTTCAATTTTACTAATATCATCTTCGCTAAGTAAAGTACTCACTTGAATCACGTCTTTTTCAGCAATGCTCAATTTCATGTTTGATACAAAAAAATCTGTATTCATTTCAATAAACTGAGTAATATCTTCCTTCCCATAGGACTTTACCACTACTCTATCTCGAAATATTTTTTCGATCTTCAAAGACATCAATCTTGATATGCCAATTCCACTTGCGCAAACGACTCCAATCATAACTCTTCTCAACTGTTCTGTTTGTTCTTGCAATCGTACCATAGCTGCTCCAAAATGAATCGCTAAAAAGCCAACTTCTTCTTCTGGAATCTCTTTTTCCACCCATTTTTCAATAACAGCTCCAACTAATTTACACCGTTCGAAAATATCTGGATATGTATGCTTTACATCTTCTAGTACAGGGTTTTTAATTTTCATTCCATATTTTAATCTTACTAAAGTAGGCTGCAAATGTGCCAACAACCCTTGAATAAACTCTCCATCTTGCTTAAGTAAGTATCCTAGGTCTTTGTCATACGCATTAATCATATCATTGATTAGCAATTGCACATTTTGTTGTTCTTCATTTCCTTCTAATTCACTTATTTTTTGATGTTTGGATCCTTTTATATGTAAGTATACATAGTACACCTCCATCATAGGTATCTCAAAATCAAATATTTCTTCCAATCTAGAAATAATATCCTTTGCAAGGATTAATTCATAATCTTCATTAATCGATTCTATTAATGCTTGATTTTCTTCAATGGTTTCTCCATTGATAATTCGATTCACAGCAATTGCAATATGCAAAATCAATCCCATATAAGAATTATCTGTTAGAGAAAAATCATTTTCTTGTTTTGCATCTTGAATTACTTTCATCACTTTTCTCACAATATCCATATGCAAAAAATCTATCATACCGCTTTTGGATAACTGTGAAATCTGTTTTTCAAGTATTACATCAACCTCATCTGATTGATCTTTCAGTAAATATTCATCAATATATACACTAAAAGCTCTTCTATAATTTTCTTCTTTTCCTTCTAGCAAAATACCACTTCCAGGTTTTTTTGTGAGTATCAACTCCTGATTCAATAACCAAGGTTCCAATTCTTCTAAATCTTTGCCTATCGTTGCTTCACTAACTTCAAACAAGCTACTATAGTAATATAATTTCTGTATTTCTTTATTCTTTAGTAGTTCTAGAAGAAGTCGCCTTCTTCTATCACTACGATTTCCTGCATCATACTCAATCTGTTGGGTAGATAATAATTCTAGTAATTTATCACAAAGGCCTTCATCTGCATCTAGCCAAATACCCACGCCCGTTTTACTCTTTAATGCAATCTCACATGTGCTTAAATAATTACTAATAACTTCTAATTCCCGTTGTATCGTTCGTTTACTGATTCCTGTCTGCTCTGACAAGTACTTGATGGAAATTGGTTTATCACTTTTCAATAATACTTTTAAAATCGTCTTCCCTCTTTGCGTTATACTCATCATTGCCTCCATTCTTTTGCCATTTTTACTTATGCATTTGTTTTTAATTCTTCAACCAATAAATCATATTCTGGTGCTGCTAAAAAGTTTGTAATTAATACTAACTTTGCATTAGGATTACTACTAGCTGCTCGCTCTCCTAATTCTTGATGAGTAACTACTACTTCAATATCACTTGGAATACTAGAAACTGGTGTATGAATGACTGTAATACCTTCTAATCCTGCTTTTTGAAGTTTTTTCTTCAATACAGTTGCTCCCATAGCACTTGACCCCATACCTGCATCGCATGCAAAAGCAATTTTACTAACTTTTCCAACTATTGCTGTTTCTAATGCTGGATTCGAACCTTTTGATGTTTGTTTCATTTGATTTTTCTTTGCAGTAGCCTCTTCAATTGAAGAATTGTTGGTTCCAAATTTTACAATCGGAAGTGCAACGGCAAAAGATACAACTGTAGCAACTAAAATGCCTAGCACAATTGCAAGATAGCTAGAACGTTCTGCCATTAAAAGAATTGCGATAATACTCCCTGGCGATGCTGGAGCTGTTAGTCCTGCATCTAATAAGGTAAAGACAAATGTACCGCTTGCTCCACCTGCAACTACTGCTAAGATTAGTAATGGATTCATAAGGATGAATGGGAAATAAATTTCGTGAATTCCTCCTAATGCATGAATGATTACAGCTCCTGAAGCTGAACTTTTCGCGCTTCCTTTTCCAGCGATACAATATGCGAGTAATACACCTAATCCAGGACCTGGGTTTGCTTCTAACAAGAAGAATACTGATTTTCCAAAACTCTCTACTTGCTCAATTCCTAAAGGAGATAAAATACCATGATTTAATGCATTATTCAAAAATAAAATTTTTGCTGGTTCTATAAACAAACTTGTAAGAGGAAGTAGTCCATTTTCAACAAAGAAGTCTACTCCGATTTTCATCACTTCATTTAATCCTAGTACAAGTGGAGCAATTCCATACATTGCTACTATCGCTAATACTGCTCCCAAAATACCAAGTGAAAAGTTATTTACTAACATTTCAAATCCTGCTTTAACTTTACCTTCCACTGCTTGGTCAAATTTTTTAATTACCAAAGCTGATAATGGTCCCATAATCATTGCGCCTATGAACATCGGAATTCCAGACCCAACAATCACTCCCATAGTGGCAATCGCTCCAATTACACCACCACGATCCCCTGCAACTACTTTTCCTCCAGTATATGCAATCAATAATGGCAATAGCACTTTCGCCATTGGATCTACAAGTTGCGCTAATGTTTCATTCGGTATCCAACCAGTTGGAATAAACAAGGCTGTAATTAATCCCCATGCAATAAATGCTGCTATGTTTGGCATTACCATCCCACTTAATGATCTACCGAATAATTGTACTTTTTCTTTCATTTCACAATCCCCTTTTCTTTCCTCTTCATTATGTATTATGATGGCCAATCACGTATCACTTATACATATTATACAAGAGTTCATAGAATTTTATCAACTCATAGTAAAAGAGATTTGGCATCAAAAGATAGTGCCAATAATAAATTTATCAAACATTGTTATCCTTAGATTTAAAATATAACATATTTCATAAGAATCCATTACATTATACCGAATTTGATTGACCTATGCACAAAGATACTCTATACTCAAATTAGGTCAATTTTTAATATCAAGTCAAGAATGGAGTAAATATATGAAAATAAAAATAGGCGGTTTCCTTACACTGTGCTTATTCGTAGTTATGACCTTTATTCCTATTTTCGAAACTTATGGACAAACCTATTCCTCTAGTGAACTGATTTCAGTTGAACTAGGAAGCAGATATACCTTTGTTTCTGAATTTTCAAGTGGGTTAGCAAGAGTTCAAAGAGATAACAAATTTGGTTATATTGATGTCAATGGTTATGAAA
>CAYJKD010000027.1:0-1065 GCA_964370595.1 uncultured Lachnospiraceae bacterium | reverse complement strand
AATAATCTCTACAAAATATGATGAGGCATATGATTTTGGAGAAAACGGTCTTGCATGGGTTCGAATAGGAAGTAATCGAGGGTATATTGATCGATACGGAAATGAAGTTATTCCGATAATCTATAGCAACCTTGGAACTTTTTCTGAAGGGTTAACCACTATAGGTGTTCGACCTAATGCTTATGAATCATCACAGCCATGGATGTCCTCTTTTGTTGAAACAAAATATGGTTATGTTAATAGTATTGGAAGCGTTGTTGTCCCTATTATATATGATAATGCCTTTCCTTTTTCTGAAGGATTAGGCCTCGTGTATCGGGATGGACGATTCGGATATATTGATATAAATGGAACAGAAGTAATCCCTCCAATTTATACAGAAGCTCATAATTTTTCAGAAGGGGTTGCATTAGTTTCTACACCTGACTTAGGGGAGCATTATATCGATAAAAGTGGGAATCAAATCTTCTTTACCACATCCGATTCAAGTGGAACATCATTTTCTGATGGACTTGCTGCTTCTCAAAACTTTACTACAAATACTTGGGGATATTTAGATAAAAATGGTAATATTGCTATTCCATATACCTATACCTTTGCAAGAGATTTTATAGAAGGATTTGCTATTGTAGGCTATGATTTTATTAACTCTTTCTACATTGATAAAGAAGGTGTTCGCCTTCAAACCAATAAATATGATGCCATCGAAAATTTTTCTGATGGAATCGCTATTGTAAAAAAACATTTTGAAAATGAGCCTCCACTATATGGAGCAATTGATCAAACGGGTAAAGAAATTATACCTTGCATCTATGACTACATCGAACCTTTTGAAAATGGATATGCAAAAGCATTAAAAAATGGAATTACGGTTACTCAAGGTTGGAGTGTCAGTAGAGTAGGCAGTTCTGAATGCATTTTAGACAAATCTGGTAATGAAGTCATAACTCTAACTGACACAGATATTTCTGTATCAGGCATAGGAGAAAATCTTGCTATTATAACAAGAAGTGATGGCACAAAAGCCATTATCCATTATGCACTTCCAGATGATATTAAGTAAAA
>CAYJKD010000026.1:3063-16609 GCA_964370595.1 uncultured Lachnospiraceae bacterium | reverse complement strand
GAAAGGAAAAAAGTTGTTATAATTTATTTAACAAAATAGCTTAATTGAATGTATAGGAGGTTAACATGAAAAAGATTAGTAGTTATATGATTATGATTTGTATTGTAATATTAATGCTTTGTGGATGTGGAGAGGAAGAACCAGTTGATATAACCTTATTGGCTGCAGATGCAAATTTAAGTAATGCTCCTAATATTATTATAGAGCCTGAAACAGCTCCTTATAATTTAGGGGGTTGGCAAAAAAATAATATTCCTTCTTGGACTGTAGAAATTTCCAATAATGAGAATTTGGTAATGGATATTGAATATTCACGGTCAGGGGGAGTGCTAGGTCCTTTAGAGGGGATCGTTCGATTTAGTGAAAAGTCAGGAAATGTAATAGATGTAGAAGTCCAATTTGAGCAAACAGGTACAGATTGGAGCAATTATGAGATAATAAAAGGAATCCCAATAGTACCACCGAAAGGGGAAGTGACTGTTCAGATTATTCCAGTAGAGCTATCGGGAGATCCACATTTTATAAATCTACGAAACATTAGAATCTCTGAAAGAACAGTAAGTAATGTTATAGCAGAAATTACCACGGAAGAAATCGCTACAGAGGAGCATTCTACCACAAGTGGTTTTAGAGAAGTACTTCAGTGGAACCCTATCATAGCAGAAGAAATCGAAAGCACTTTAGGAAAATCAATTAGTGAAGTAACAGAAGAAGATTTGTTAAGTATAACAAATTTAAGGTTTATTGGAGACGATATTGGAGATATTAGCGACTTGGCTCGATTGACTAATTTGGAAGTACTAGATTTATATGGGTGTGACCTTCAAAGTATTGCAGGATTAGAAGTGCTTGTTAATTTAAGAATATTAGATTTAAGTAATAATAATATAGAAGATATTTTACCATTAGAAAATCTTGTTAATTTAGAAGAATTGGATCTATCGATTAATCCTATTGCAAATATAGAAATTTTAGAAAATATGAGCCAGTTAAAACACTTGGATGTAAGTTTGTGTGGGATTACCAATATTGATTTCTTGGAAAATTATTCTAATTTAATATCTCTAGATATTGGTTATAATGAAATTATGGATCTTAGTCTATTGAATCAATTCACAAATCTTGAAGAGTTAAAATTAAATGATTTGAATGTGGAAAATCTTAGTGTTATAGAGGAACTTACTAATTTAAAAACACTCCAATTGGATACAGGAATGATTACAGATATTAGTATATTGTCTAATATGAAGGAGCTTGAATATCTTACATTGGAGGATCATTTGATTACAGATATTACTCCGATTGCTTCTTTGGAGAATTTGAGCAGATTAAATATTGCAAATAACATTATTTATGATTTTAGCCCACTATTAAACTTAATGTATTTGGTAGAGTTAGATGTTGACGACAATTTAGTTGAGAATACTAATGTGATAAGTGAGTTGACTACTTTACACAGTTTAAGTATGCGCAATTGTAATTTATCAAATATTAATGGACTGGAAAACCTTACTAATTTAGATACCTTGTATGTTGATGGTAATTATTTTGAAGATATTACACCATTATCCAATTTAACCTTGATTAAATACTTAAGTATTAGTAATAATGGTATTACTGATATCACTCCATTAGCAAATTTGACCAATTTAGTGCATGTATATCTAGATAGTAATTATATTGGAGATATTAGTCCTTTGGAAAATCTAATGGATTTAAGTATAGTAGACTTGAGTGGGAACTATATTGAAGACTTTAGCCCAGTTGACCATGTGAGTGATGTAAGGCGATGAATTTTGTATTCCCTTCCTTTGCTCATTTACGAATGGCATGGCTGAACTGTTACAAAATAAAATAGTTATGAAATCAAATTCATTGACGAAATCCTTACTTTCTAATAGAATGTAATTAGCAATGAGCTGTGAAAAAGCATTAATGATGAAAATTACAGAACTTGCAAGTACAGAAGTAGAAAATCAAAGGAGGATACGCAATTGGATATGAAACAAGTAGCAATTGAAAAACACTTAGAATGGAAAGGTAAGATTGAGGTAATCTCAAGAGCACCTCTTACAAGCAAAGAAGATCTTTCCATCGCATATACACCAGGAGTTGCTGAACCATGTTTAGAAATCGCAAAGGATGAATCAAAAGCTTATGATTACACAAGAAAAGGAAATCTTGTAGCAGTCGTGACAGATGGTACAGCAGTGCTTGGATTGGGAGATATTGGACCAAGTGCAGCAATGCCAGTAATGGAAGGAAAATGTACACTATTTAAAGAGTTTGCTGACGTTGACGCATTTCCAATTTGCATTGATTCGAAAGATGTTGATACCATCGTAAATAATGTCGCTTTGATTTCAAAAAGTTTCGGAGGGATTAATTTAGAAGATATTGCAGCACCTAGATGTTTTGAAATTGAGAGACGATTAAAGGAAGTATGTGACATTCCGATTTTTCATGATGATCAACACGGTACGGCAATTGTGGCAGCAGCAGCTTTGCTTAATGCGATTAAAATTGCAAAAAAAACAATGGGCGAATTAAAAATTGTAATTAATGGTGCAGGTGCAGCGGGAATTGCAATTGCAAAATTGTTGTTAGAAATGAAGTTTGGTGAGTTGATTTTGTGTGACATGAAAGGAATTCTTTGTGAAGGTGATGAAAGACTGACAGAAGGAAAAGAAGAGATTTCCCTTGTTACGAACCGAGAGAAAAAGCAAGGAACATTAAAAGATGCAATGGTAGGAGCAGATGTTTTTCTTGGGGTTTCAGGACCGAATGTTGTATCGAAAGAAATGATTGAATCAATGAATGAGAATGCAATTGTTTTTGCAATGGCAAACCCTACTCCAGAAATCATGCCAGACGAGGCAAAAGCAGGAGGAGCACTAGTGGTAGGAACTGGACGTTCTGATTTTCCAAATCAAATTAATAATGTTCTTGTATTTCCTGGTGTGTTTAAAGGCGTGCTTGCAGTGCGAGCAACCGATATTACAGATTCAATGAAATCTGTAGCAGCAGTAGCAATTGCTGAAATTGTTACAGAAGATGAGTTGAACCCTGATTATGTGATTCCATCATCATTTGATAAAAAGGTAGCAATAGCAGTAGCAAATGCAGTAGCAAAAGAGGCTGTAAGACTTGGAATTAATCGTATTCCATATGTTGAGTTGACATAAAAAATAATGTATATTAAATAAAAAAGCTAACACTTGGAAATATTTCCTAGGTGCTAGCTTTTTTATTAGGATTTAATCAATGGGGGCTCGGTAAAATCTTCCATAAAAATTTTGAGTTTTGAATACGTTAATAATAACATGACTATCAGTTTGTTTCATTAAATAGACAATGTCATTTACTTCATAGGAAGAAACAACTGTGTGCAGTAAATACATTTTTTTGCCACTATAGCCGCCAATTGCTTCCGTACATGAAATGCCATGTCGGAATTGGGTTGTGTAGGCTCTTATAAGATTATTTGCGTGTTCCGTAGTAATTTGTAATGTTAACTGATCATATCTATGATGGAATGTTGAAATCATTTGTGTAGATACAAATTGGAACAGAATGGAATACCCAGCATAGTACCATCCAAAAATCATTCCAAAAATGCCTAGGATGATGATATTGGAAAAAAATACATAGGACCAAATACTTTTTCCTGTTTTTGTAGAAACATATAATGCGATAAAATCAGTTCCACCTGTACAAGAATTACCTTTTAGTGCAATTAAGATACTGATTCCATTAAATACACCACCAAAAATGACATTTAAAACGATATCATCAAACATGGGTTTAAAATTACAAACAGTTAATAAAATACTTGTAAGAAAAATTTGAAACAAAGAAAAGCAAGTGAATTTACGACTGATAGTTTTCCAACATAAAAGAGCTACAGGAATATTAAGAACTAGCATCATGATGGAAGTAGAAATGCCGAAACCAAATAAAGAGCTAATTCGGTCAATCAATATTGCAATTCCTGTAAATCCTCCAGAAAGGATACCTGCAGGACGTATAAAGCTTTGAATTACGTATACTTGAATGATTGAAGAAGTGATTGCAGCAATTGCGGAAAATAGATAGCGAAAATTACGCTGTTTTTTTAATTGTTTTATTGTATAATGTATTTTTTCAGGCATTGAATATTCTCCTTTTATTCCTAATATAAGGAAACTATCGTAAAATATAACACCAAATGGATGTGCTGTCAAATGAAAATTGTACATAATTACAAAAAATAAAAGGAATTCGAAAATCAATAAGAATCTATTACCATTAGGTGTGTAATAAATCTTTATTTATTGTTTGATGGAATAGGTGGTTAATTTCTTTTAAGCAATGTGTTTGACCTAATATCCACATCAGTTTTGTTATTGTAGCTTCTAAGGTCATATCATAGGCTTCTAACAAATCATAGTTTTTTTTGATGTTTTGTCCTACTTCATAGATGGACATATTGCTACCCTCTTTTGTTACCTGTGTTGTCATTACCACAGGTTTATCAGCATCGATCCAACGCTTTATTGCATGTGCAAAATCTCCAGTTTCATAAGTAGGCAAGCCTCCTACTCCAAAAGATTCTATAATCAAAGCATCATAATGTTCCCACATGTAATCTAGAATACCAGGATCAAGGGAGGGGATTAATTTAATTAAAGCAATTTTTGGATTTAATTGCTGATAGAAAGAAACCTCTTTCGTAATTGTATATTTATCATTGATATAAAAAATGATTTGTTCTTCTAATAAAATAGCTAGGTATGGAAAGTTTATACTAGAAAATGCGTTATAACTTTTAGAGCGTTCCTTTTTTCCTCTTGTTCCAGCAATTACTTTTCCGTCAAAGACAATTACGACTCCGTGTGCATCATCATGGCATGCAAAGCGAAGGCTATTGATTAGGTTTCCTTTTGCATCTGTAATTTCTAGGTCAATTGGCTTTTGTGCTCCTGTAACTACAATTGGTTTTTTTGAATTTTGTATGAGATAGGAAAGGGCGGCGGCAGTATAGGCTAGTGTATCAGTTCCGTGGCAAATCACAAATGCATCATAAAGATTATAGTTTGTTTCTATGGCATTTGCTATTTGTAGCCAGTGTTTTGGTTCAATGTTAGTACTATCAATATTCATTAACTGAAGCGTATCAACTTGGCAAAATTGGGTTACATTTGGTATGAATTTTAAAAGTTCTTCAGATGTAAGCATCGGTTTTAGACCAGAAGTACTTTGTTGAGAAGCAATGGTGCCTCCGGTAGCAATCATTAAAATCCGTTTCATTATATTATTATCTCCTATCAAAATTGAAAAATGTAATGATTTATTGTATCATAAGAATACCTCATCCGCTACAATAAGATGTCCAGTTACGGATACTATATCGAGAGATATAACAATAGTATAATAAAATTAAGTTTGATAGGATGAGAGTAATCAATAAGGAGGAAGTATGATTCCAAAAGATCCAATCATATTATTAAGTTATGTAAATACACAGTTAAGGGATAATTATCAATCATTAGACGATTTTTGTACAGCATTAGATATAGAAAAGGAATTGCTCATATCAAAGCTAAATGCTATTAATTATGAATATCACGTAGGTAATAATCAATTCATCTAATTGGGGATCCCTGTAAGTTAGGAGAGAGGTATAAGATGAAATTATTGCGAAATAGAGATGGAGTAACCTTGATGGAAGTCATAGTTGTGTTGGTAATACTAGGAATACTTTTAGCAGTTGGTATCCCATCTCTATTTGGCATGGTTGAACATACTAGAAAGATGAATTATGAAATTGAAGCGAATAAGGTTTTTCAAACATTACAAATGTATGTAACGCTACAAGGAGAAACAGAAATTGATCAGTTGGAGTTATATGAAGAGATGACTACAAAAAATGTTAGTGATTCAACACATCCATTATACAATTATTTAACTACATCATGTACAGAAGGCGCGCAAATTATAGGGATTGTGGTAAATTCTAAGGAAGGAACAATCGTAAGCATGACCTATAAAATTGATGAACATGTGATAAAAGTAGATTAATGTAAAGGTTTAAAATTGAATAAAGTTATGATATAATAATAGCGAAAACAATAGAAACGAGGAGATGCCGTTAATGGAACAACTCTTATCCGTATGGAATTCACTTCTAGAAAATTTGTTGTATATTAATGTTTTGCTATCCATTATCATTGTATTTTTTCAGCGACGAGATCCAAAGAGTGTATGGACCTGGTTGCTTTTGTTGTACTTTATTCCATTGTTTGGATTTGTTTTTTACTTGATTTTTGCTCAAGATTATCGAAAAAACAAAATGTTTCGAATTAAAGAGGTAGAAGATCGGCTGCGTCTCCCTATAGCGAATCAAGAGAAAATATTGAGAAATTATGGAATGGAAAGAACAGATCCAATTACTCAAAAATATGGAGATTTGATTTTATATAATTTAAAAATTGCAGGCTCAGTACTAACAACTTATAATCAAATTACCATAATTACAGATGGAAAAGACAAATTTGAACAATTGAAAAATGATCTATTAAAGGCAAAGCATTTTATACATATACAATATTATATTATAAAAAATGATGTAGTATTTGCTGAACTTATTCCGATATTAAAAGCAAAAGCACAGTCAGGAGTAGAAGTTCGAATCCTTTATGATGGAATGGGTAGTCGATTTATGCCGGCTCATATATGGCGGGAGTTAAGACGTTCAGGGGTAAAAGTAGTATGTTTTTTTCCTCCGATATTGCGACAAATTCATTTAAGGGTTAATTATCGAAATCATAGAAAGATTGTGGTAATAGATGGAAATATCGGTTATGTAGGTGGTTTTAATGTTGGGAAAGAATATGTTGGATTAGATAGGAAATTTGGGTATTGGCGAGATACGCATCTACGAATTATGGGAGATGCTGTGTTGAGTTTGTCTATATACTTTGCTCTGGATTGGAAATATGCATCGAAAGAGAATTTATTTTCACAAGGAGTTTATTTTTTGGCTAGTGAGAATGAATTAGAGTTGTTGCCAAGGCAAATGCAACCACCATTGGGAATTCAGGTAATAACAAGTGGACCAGACTCAGCGAATCGGCAAATTCGTGATAATTATCTAAAATTAATCCATAAAGCAAAAAGTAGTATTTATATACAAACTCCTTATTTCGTTCCAGATGATGCGATTTTGTCAGCTTTAAAAATTGCTGCACAATCAGGAATTAAGGTTTCAGTAATGGTTCCCTGCAAACCAGATCATCCTTTTGTGTATTGGGCAACCTATTCCTATTTGGGAGAACTGATTGATGTGGGAGCACAATGTTATACATATGAAAATGGTTTTCTACATGCAAAGGTACTAATGGTAGATCAAGAGATTAGTTGTGTGGGAACTGCGAATATGGATATCCGTAGTTTTGAGTTGAATTTTGAAGTGAATGCCACAATTTATGATGAAGAAACAACAGAGGCATTAATTGATAAATTTATAGAAGATGTAAAACTTAGTAAAAAAATAACAAAAGAAATATATGAGGAGAGAAATTGGTATATTCGTTTTAAAGAACAATTTAGTCGGTTGTTATCCCCATTATTGTAATTGGTAAGAGAGGAAAATAGTAATATGTTTAGATTCATAGCAATAGCAGTATCATTAGTTCTTTTTTTGGTGTTTTCAGCACCGTTTCAATGGATGCTTCATAAACAAAAAAATAATGGGGTAGAAGGAGTACAAGCAAAGGCGCAAAAAATAGTACGCAAGCTGTTTGGTTTGTTTTTAAAAATGGCTGGAGCATCTGTTACAGTAAAGGGGTTAGATAATATCCCAGACCGAAGCGTTCTTTTTGCAGGAAATCATAGAGGTTCTTTTGATATTTTATTAGGCTATCATACAGTACCTCATTTGACTGGATTTGTTGCAAAGAAAGAAATGGAAAAAATCCCTTTATTATCAGGATGGATGCGATTACTTAATTGTTTGTTTTTAGATAGAAAAAATGTAAAAGAAGGATTGAAAACAATATTAAGTGGAATTGATTTAATTAAAAATGGAACATCTATTTTTATTTTTCCAGAAGGGACAAGAAACACAGCTTCTATTTTGGAACTGCTAGAATTTAAAGAAGGCAGTTTAAAAATTGCAGAGAAAGGAAAATGTCCTATTATTCCAGTAGCAATTATTGGGAGTGCAAAATTGTTTGAAAAGCAATTTCCTAAAATTTGCCCTGCAGAGGTAACAATCGTATATGGAGAGCCGATTGAAATAAGTGAACTGAGTTCAGAGGATAAAAAAAGACTTGGTGCATATACAAGAGAGCGAATTATTGAAATGATAAAAAAAGAAATCGATAATTAAGAGGGAAAAAAACGTGGATTTATTAAGTTGTAGAAAAGAATTAGATCGAATTGATCGGAACATTTTAGAGCTATTTGAAGAACGAATGGATATTTGCAAAGAAGTTGCAAAAGATAAAATTAAAACAGGGAAAGCTGTCTTAGATGTAAAGAGAGAAGAAGAAAAGCTTCAAAAAATCGAAGATTTGACACAAAATCCTGATTATAAAATGGCTACAAAAGAAATTTTTGCTCAAATGATGACTGTTAGTAGACGTATGCAGTATCAAATTATGAATATAAAAGAAGACAGCATATTAGATTGTGTAGAAGAAATACAAAAAGAAGGAGCAAAAGTTGTATATCAAGGAGTAGAAGGAGCCTATAGTCATGGTGCTACATTGAAATTTTTTGGGGAAGATGCAAATACATATCATGTAGCTACCTTTGAAGATGCGATGAATCAAGTAGAGATTGGAAATGCTGATTATGCAGTGATACCAATTGAAAATTCAACTGCTGGGTCAGTAATTGATAATTATGATAATCTAGTACAATATCATAATTATATTGTAGCTGAAATTTATATGCCTATTACACATAATTTATTAGTAACAAAAGAGGCCAATTTGGAAGATATTAGTACAGTTTATTCCCACCAACAAGCATTGATGCAATGCTCCACTTATCTGGGGAATCATAAGGAGTGGAAAACAATAGGGATTGAAAATACTGCTGTTTCAGCAAAAAAGGTAGCAGAGGATAACGATATTACACAAGCATGTATTGCAAGTGACATCGCAGCAAAACGCTATAGACTAAAAACCTTAAAAAAAGAGATTCAAAATGAAAAAGGAAATACCACAAGATTTATCGTGCTTTCTAACAAAAAAATGTATCAAAAAGATGCAACGAAGTTGAGTATAAGCTTTGAACTACCACATCAATGCGGTAGCTTGTATAATGTACTAGGGAATTTTATTTTTAATGGAGTTAATATGATGAAAATAGAATCTAGACCAATTGCAACACAGAAATGGCATTATCGATTTTTTGTTGACATAGAAGGGAACCTTTCTGATTCATCGATAATAAATTCGCTAGTAGGAATTGAAAAAGAGACAATTAATATGAGAATATTAGGTAATTATTAAATGCACAAAAAAAGTTTGGGGGAATTGTGATGGTACGGACATTTGCGGCAATTGACTTAGGTTCTTTTGAAGTGGAATTAGGTATTTACGAATTTACTCGAAATAGAGAAATTCGTCAGATTGATTATCTCAGATATGAAATTCCTTTAGGAAAAGATACGTATACACATGGGAAAATTCGTCATGAATTAGTGAATGAAATGTGTGAGGTTTTGGATCGCTATGCTCAAGTTATGAAAAATTATCAAGTTGAATCTTATCGTGCATATGCAACAAGTGCAATTAGAGAAGCACAAAATAATGCTGTTATTCTAGACCAAATTCGTGTGCGTACTGGAATTGAAGTACGTATTATTAGTAATTCAGAGCAGAGGCTTCTCAGTTATAAGGCTATTGCAGGAAAAAATGAAGAATTCAAAAAAATCATTCAAAGTGGTACCTCCATAGTGGATTTAGGATTTGGAAGCATGCAGCTTTCTTTATTTGATAAAGATTCACTTGTTACGACCCAAAATGTAAGTCTTGGTGCAATGCGTCTTAGAGAACAAACCAATAGCGTGAGTAGTAACTCAAAAAATAATGTCAGAATTATTACAAATCTCATTGATAATGAACTAAGTACATTTCAAAAAATGTATCTAAAAGAAAGAGAGATTGAAACGTTGATTGGAATAGGGGATATGATTCTCACATTAAAAAATAGAATTGCTCCTAATAACGAATCAAATTATATTACAGCAGTACAATTTATAGAATTTTATAATGAGATTTCACGATTAACAGAGGACCAGATAATGAATCATTTAGAAGTGAATTCTGAGTTTGCTTCTATGATAATTCCAACATTACTAATCTACAAACGAATGATTGAAATAACAAAAGCAAATACAGTCTGGATTCCAGGAATTCGTCTAACGGATGGAGTAGCTGCAGAATATGCAGATACTAATAAAATAATAAAATTAAATCACGATTTTTCTCTTGATATTGTCCATGCATCAAAAAATATTGCCAAGAGATATAAATGTCAAATGTCTCATGGAAGCACTGTTGAAGGGATTGCGTTGAAACTTTTTGATTCATTAAAAAAATATCATGGATTGAAAGAACAAGAAAGACTTCTTTTACAGATTGCAGCTAACTTACATTCATGTGGTAAATATATAACTATGAGAGATACAGCAGAGTGTGGGTACAATATTATTATGGCTACAGAAATTATTGGATTGTCTCATACTGAGAGAGAAATACTGGCAAATATTATAAAGTTTAATACAAAAGAATTCCGATATGAAGATGTGATAATTAAATCAAAACCATCAAAGCATACTCGATTAGCAGAGCCGAATAACTTAATTATGATGATTGCAAAACTAACTGCCTTGCTACGATTAGCAGATGCATTAGATCGAGGACACCATGGAGATTTTAAATCTGTACGATTTTCAGTGAAGGAAAAAGAATTGGTTGCATTAACAGAATCTCAAGAAGATATCACAGTTGAAAGAATGTCTGTAAATTCAGTAGAAGAATTTTTTGAAGAAATTTTTGGGTTAAAGATTGTTCTGCGACAGAAAAAGAGGGGATGATAATAATGTTGAATGAAAAATTGAAAAATCCTGAATATTATTTAAATAGAGAGCTAAGTTGGGCGGAGTTTAACTTTCGAGTATTATCTGAAGCAAGAGATAAAACGATTCCATTATTTGAACGCTTGAAATTTTTAAGTATTACTTCTTCGAATTTAGATGAATTTTTTATGGTACGAGTAGCATCTCTTAAAGATATGGTACACGCAAAATATAATAAACCTGACATTGCAGGGTTAAAACCTACGCAACAGTTAGAATTGATTTCGAAAAAAACCCACGAATTAGTAAATCAGCAATATTCTACCTATAATCGTTCTTTGATACCGAGTCTAAAGCAACAGAATTTAGAAATGGTTTGTTGCCATGAAGATTTGACAGAAGAAGATAAACGTTATGTAGATGAATATTTTGAAGATAATGTATATCCAGTATTAACACCTATGGCGGTAGATTCCTCTAGACCATTTCCGTTGATTCGCAATAAATCACTGAATATAGCTGCACTAATTCAAAAAGAAAATGAAAAAAACATTGAATTCGCATCCGTTCAGGTACCATCTGTTCTTCCGAGAATCGTAATGCTTCCTGAAGTGGATAAAATAAAGCGTGTAATATTGTTAGAAGAGGTAATTGAAAGAAATATTGGAAAACTATTCTTGAATTATAATATCGTAGCAGCTCATCCGTTTCGAATTATGAGAAATGCAGATTTTTCTCTAGATGAAGAAGAGGCAGTGGATTTGTTGGAAGAGATAAAAAAACAGTTGAAAAAGAGGCAATGGGGAGAGGTGATTCGTTTAGAGATTGAAGATAAAGCAGATAAGCGTTTGTTGAAAATTTTAAGGCAAGAACTCCATGTAAATAATGAGGATATATTTTTTATCACAGGCCCTTTGGATTTGACATTTTTAATGAAAATGTATGGATTAGAGGGATTTGAATTATTGAAATATCCATCATATCAGCCGAAACCACTTATTACTTTGATTAATGAAGACGATATCTTTACAAATATTAGGAAAGGCGATATTTTCCTACATCACCCATATGATAGTTTTGACCCAGTAGTAGACTTTGTCCGTAGTGCAGCAAAAGATCCAAGTGTGCTTGCAATCAAGCAAACATTATACCGAGTAAGCGGAAATTCCCCTATTATTGCAGCTTTAGCAGAAGCAGCAGATAATGGAAAACAAGTTTCTGTACTGGTAGAGCTAAAAGCTAGATTTGATGAAGAAAATAATATTATTTGGGCAAAAAAACTAGAAAAAGCAGGATGCCATGTAATTTATGGATTGATGGGATTGAAAACTCACAGTAAAATTACCTTAGTTGTAAGACGAGAAGAAGATGGAATACGTAGATATGTTCATTTAGGAACAGGGAACTATAATGATTCAACAGCTAAGCTTTATACTGATTGTGGAATTATGACTTGTGTACCACAAATTGGAGAAGATGCAACAGCAGTATTTAATATGCTTTCTGGATATTCAGAGCCTGCAAGTTGGAATAAATTATCGATAGCCCCATTATGGTTAAGAGGAAAATTTATTAAACTGATTAAACGAGAAATTGAAAATGCGAAAAAGGGTAAACCAGCACAGATTAAGGCAAAGATGAATTCGTTATGTGATAAAGAGATAATTATGTATCTTTACGAAGCATCTATGGCAGGAGTTAAAGTGGATTTACTAATTCGAGGAATTTGTTGTCTTCGCTCGCAAGTAGAAGGGGTTAGTGAAAATATTCGTGTACATTCAATTGTCGGAAACTTTCTTGAACACGCAAGGATTTTCTATTTTCAAAATGATCGGGAACCAGAAATTTATATGGGAAGTGCAGATTGGATGCCTCGTAACCTAGACAAACGAGTAGAAATCATGTTTCCAATATTAGACGATGAGATTAAAAGGCAAGTAGATGAAATATTGGATATACAAATGAGTGACAATGTGAAAGCACATGTGCAAAAAGAAGATGGTACTTATGAAAAAATTGATAAGAGAGGAAAAACATTAATGAACTCCCAAGAATTTTTTTGTAAGCGAGCAACGGATGAATTACAAGAGTTTGTTAATAAACATGATAGTGTAAATACAAGGGTATTTGTTCCTGTATCTTAATAAAAAAGTAAAACACGAAAACAGAATTTATGATAGACTCTAAGCAATAGAATGGAAACAAGATATAATATTTGGAGGTCATATAGATGGCAGAAATTAACATATTGGTAGTAGATGATGAACAAGAAATAGCAGATTTAGTGGAGATTTATTTGGTAAGTGATGGATATCAGGTTTTTAAAGCTTCCAATGCACAAGAAGGATTGGATATCTTAGAAAAACAAGAGATGCATTTGGTCTTGCTAGACATAATGATGCCTGGGATGAGTGGGCTAGAAATGTGTAAAAAAATTAGAGAAACTAAGAATATTCCAATTATTATGCTTAG
>CAYJKD010000026.1:0-3053 GCA_964370595.1 uncultured Lachnospiraceae bacterium | reverse complement strand
GCCATTTAATCTATTAGAATTAACAGCAAGAGTAAAATCGCAGCTTAGACGATATACACAATTAAACCCTAATAGCGGAATGCGCGAATCTGAGCAAACAGAAATCAATATTAGAGGACTTTCTATTAACAAAGATAATCATAAAGTGCTCGTGTACGACGAAGAGATAAAATTAACACCGATTGAATTTGATATATTATTTTTACTTGCTTCAAATCCAGGAAAAGTATTTAGTGCAGATGATATTTTTGAGCGAGTGTGGAATGAAAAAGCTTATGAAGCCAATAATACAGTAATGGTACATGTGCGTCGCCTTCGTGGAAAGTTAAAAGAGGACGAAAGACAGGATAAAATTATTGCTACAGTTTGGGGAGTAGGATATAAAATTGAAAAATAAAAGCAATGATGGAAGAGATTTTACCCATAGATATCGAACAAGTGTTATTGCTAATATTGGGTATAGTGCGTTTATCACTTGTTTGGTTGAGGTTTTGGTAATTAGTAATTTAAATATATTATCTTATTATGTGATACAATCTTCTTGGGAAAATACTTTTTTTCGTAGTATTTATGAAACGGAGATGGCAACTGTAATTGGATATGTAATTTTTGGAATTGTTTTATTTTCAGTTATATTTTTCTTGCTACAAGAACGGTCACTGAAGTATATTACTAAAATTTCCGATGGAATGAAAAATATTTCGGAGGGGGATCTCAATACGCTGATTGAAATTGATGGAGATGATGAATTTTCATCAATGGCAGAAAACTTGAATAAGATGGTTGAAGAAATTCGATCTTTGATGGAAAAAGAGCGAGAATCAGAACGGACGAAAAATGAGCTAATTACTAATGTTGCACATGATCTTCGTACTCCTTTGACTTCAATTATCGGATATATGGAAATTTTATCAGCAAAGAAATTACCAGAAGAAATGCAAAAAAAATATATTGATATTGCATATACAAAAGCGAAACGTCTAGAGAAATTAATTGAAGATTTGTTCGGTTTTACAAAATTGAATTATGGAAAAATTTCTATGGATGTAAGTGAAATTGATATCGTAAAACTTTTAGGACAATTGCTTGAAGAGGCATATCCTTCATTTTCTGCAAATGGAATATCCTATGAATTAAAAACAAATATTAATAGCCAAATTATTAATGCGGATGGAAATCTTCTAGCTAGGCTGTTTGATAATTTGATTAATAATGCGATTAAATATGGCGCAGAGGGAAAGCGTGTTATTGTTACGATTCATAGTGAGGAAAATGTTGTGGTAGTGGCAGTGAGGAATTTTGGCTATATTATTCCTCAAAAAGAATTGGATTTGATTTTTGATAAATTTTATCGTGTAGAACAATCTCGTTCAACTCATACGGGTGGAACTGGTTTGGGTCTTGCTATTTCCAAAAATATTGTGGATATGCATGGAGGTTTATTACATGTAAAAAGTGATTCAGATGGAACTGTATTTACAGTCACATTACAAGTTGATTTTGATATAAATAAAGAACATTTTGGAAGGCTGAAGGAAGAATGATGATATACCTTACAACCGAATTAATAAGAATAAAAAAGACGGTCAGAAATCTGTATAAAATATTACTATTAGTATCTTTTATAACAGGTTTTCTGACTTTTTCTGCCGGAGAAACAATTACGTTTGCATCACAGGAAACGTTAGAAAATCCATTGCCATTGTCAGTGACTTATGGATATGAAAATGTAGCGAAAGTAGGTAAGTATCTTCCGGTAAAATTGGAATTTGATGAAATGGAATTGCTTTTTTCTGGAAATTTGTTTGTGAAAACCTTAGAGTCAGAAGGAAGCGTTTATCAATATGAATATGAGTTGGTAGATGTAGGAGAATCTTATATTTGTTATATCCCAATTGGAGTAAGAGCAAATAGCATTTTGATTGAATTGTATGATCAAGAGGGGGAACTGAAGTTTTTTCAAGAAATAAATTTGAATATTAGTAGAGATGTTCCAGATTTGACCATAGGGATTTTATCAGAAGATGCTAATACCTTACAATTTTTAGATGATATAGGAATTTATTATGGAGCGTTGCAAACAAAAACGATTATAATAGAGGAGTATGAATTTCCAGAAGTAGTGCTTGGATTAGACATGTTAGATGTATTGATTGTTAACTCGTTTAAACTTCGTAATCTTTCTGAAGAGCAAAGTGGAGCAATTATGGAATGGGTATCTCAAGGTGGTACCCTAATGCTTGGAACTGGAGATCGAATTGACGATACGTTAGGGCGTTATGCACCTGAGCTGTTAGATGATTCTTATGGTGCAAGTGAATTAAGAAATATAAATATGGGATTGGAATTTGCTATAGAGTCGCCTGATAGTTCAACGATTCCGCTTGTATGTGTAGATATTCCTCTCCATGCTGGTAATGTAATAATATCAGATGAAGAATTTCCACTACTCACAGCTACAGTCGTAGGACAAGGTATGATAGCAGTTGCTGCATTTGATTTGTTGGAAATAAAAGATTTTGTTGAACAAAACCCTTCTTATGTGGATCATTTGTTTTCTTCTTTGCTAGGACAAGGGAGAATAGGAAAAATATCTGAGTTGGCATACTATGGTGATACCGATAAATATCATGCAATTCAAGGATTGATCAATGAAGGTAATTTAGAAAAATTGCCGAATGTAGAGCTTTACATTATTATAATTCTAATATATTTAGGGATGCTTGGGCCGATTATGTATTTTGGTTTGAAACGATTAGGTTTACAGGTTCATTATCGAAAAGGTGTATTTTTGCTTTCTATTGTGTTTACATCACTTATTTACTTGTTAGGAAGTGACACCCGCATTACTTCGGAATTTTATACCTATGCATCGATATTAGATATTTCAGATGACTATGTAGTGGATACCACATATGTGAATATGCGAAATCCATATAATCGAGAATATGAGGTTGAATTAAACGAAGAGTATAGCTTGTTGCCAATAACTCGAATTGATAATGAACAACAATTACGAGTAGTTAACCAATTAGAAAACGTTGAACCTAAGG
>CAYJKD010000025.1:14159-17184 GCA_964370595.1 uncultured Lachnospiraceae bacterium | reverse complement strand
AGTCGCCGTAATAATAGTCGTCGTAATAATAGTCGCCATAATAGTCGCCATAATAGTACGAATAGTAATAGCCATTATAGAATTGACCACCATATCCTGTATAAAATGCATTGTTATAATAAAATCCATATGGATAGTTTACACCATTGTAGTAATACCCCCATGGATAAAATCCACCATTATAAAAATAACCCGAATCATATCCATTATAGAAATTATTATTATTATACCAACCAAACGGGTAAAAATAGCCATTATAATAATAGCCAGAGTCATAGTATTCATAATAGGTACTTGCTTTTGCTTCTGGAATTTTGACCTCTGCATTTTCTGGAACTGGAATCGGTGCTTCTGCATGTTTCGGTTGAGCTTTTTTTCGTTCTGCAGTCTTACCTTTAATCTCTTCTGCCCTGTTCTGATCTAATTCTTTTGTGATTTCTTCCTTCAATATTTTCGCTTCTTCCTGAACAGAATCACCCAACTTTCCTAATCCTACATCTCCCATTGACTGAGTATTCACAACACTTTCTGTACTGTCCTCACAACTAGTAAGCAAAACACCTTGCAATGAAAGCATTAAAAACAGGAAAAGCTTTGATAATCTTTTTTTGTATAATTTTTCTTTTCTCATTACAACCCTCCTCTATGATTTATGAATTCTCTTTTCCATAACCATTTTCTGTAGCTTCTTGAATATAATTTATCATGTTTTTTCAAAAAAAAACATGAAAGTGTCAAAATTGACACTCTCATATTCTTAGTTGTTCTTCTTTTTGCAACAAATTCTACATTTTCGATAAAATGTATCCCTCATCCCGTGACCACTCTATCACATAGTCACTATTTGATAACTTTGTACGTAATCGTTTCATTGTACTTTTTAAAGCATTGTTATTTTCTGTATATGGCATCTTCCATACTTTTTCATATATATATTCGCTACTGACATATCGCTCTGCACTTTGCACTAATAAAAGTAAAGTTAAGAATTCTTTTTTTGTAAGTAGTAAGTCCCTACCATTTAACATTGCAACATCCGAAATTATATCTAGTTTTAAATCCTCGTTTTCCACATACTCCGGAAGCCGCATCGAACGTCTTAAAAGTGCTTCCATTCTTGCAAATAATACTGAGAAATCATACGGTTTTACAAGATAATCATCACCGCCATCTGCCAATCCCCTAACGATATCTTCTTGGGTGCCCAATCCCGTTAATAATAAAATGGGAATATTAGCATAAATTCCTTGTCTTAGTTTTTTCATAAAATCAATCCCATTTCCATCTGGGAGCATAATGTCTAGAATAATTGCATGCGGTGTGTTAAACCGGATACAAATTTCTGCCTCAGCAAGAGTTGTAGCCGCATCCACTGCATATCCCTCCCATTCTAGCATGCGTTTATTACCACGTAATATTTTCTCATTATCTTCAACAAGCAAAATCCTCTTATTTCTACCGTCCTTATTCATCTACTTTTCTCCCCTCATATTGTCCTTGATAAACAGGCAGTGTAAATGTCACTGTACATCCCTCTCCTTCTTTGCTTTTTATCCAGATATTCCCACCATGAGAGTTTACCACTGTTTTGCAGAGATATAGACCAAATCCTGTTCCTCCCTCTGACACACCTCGTTCAAATACTTGTGGCAAAAGCTCACCTGGTATTCCATTTCCATTATCACTAATACTAACTCGAATTATTTCACTTTCTACCAATGCTACAATTCGTATTGTATCGTTACTTGTATGATGATTCGCATTTTGTAGAATATTAATCATGACTTGTGATATCAAATCAGAATTACAAAATACTGTAAGTTTTTCCCTCTGTTCCAAAATAATTACATTATTATTTTTCATAAATAACAACTTCAGCATATCCGTTACATTAAGAAGCAACTCTGAAAAATCTGTACGATGTCTCTCATCCTTCTCATTAATCGAGTTTAGAGAAAGCATTCCACCTACCATTCGACTAAGGCGCATAATTTCACTTTGTGCATCATTTAGGAGTTCTTCTATATCTTCATGATTCTCTAATTCTTTCATATGATTTAATATGGCTATAACCGTTTGTATATTGACCGATACAACGGTAAGAGGTGTTCTCATTTCATGGGAAGTATTTGCCAAAAACTCTGTTTTATTTCGATTGATTTGAGCTAATAATATGTTTTGCTCATCCAGTTTAGCTTGTTGTCTTTTATAAAATTTTACTTGTTGATGATTTGTAATTCCCACTGCAATTGACGCTACTACAAAGCAAATTACGATACTCAAAAAAAAATCACTTTCTTCTGTTCCAGGTTGTACCAAATCTAAATAAGCAAAATCTATAAAACACAGTGTTACATATACAAGCAATTCTAATATTGTCATAATATACATCGCTTTTCCATCAAGCATACAAGTAGTAAAAACAACTGCAAATACAAAAAATGCAGAAATTCCACTCTTATAACCTCCACCAGTTAAAAACATTATTGAAAAAAATAATATAAATATCGTAAACACTGAAATCAAATATGTACGTTGATACTGCTTTGTCCTCTCACAATAAATAACCATTATTAATGAAGCAATTCCAGAAAATGCTTTCGCTAGTGTATCCACTAATCCTGTTTGCATAATAAGTGATTGCAATGTCATCACGATAGATATTCCAATACCAGTAAAGGCGAATAAATTGAAGATTTGCACACGAAAATCGTGTTCTTGATTAAAGTAATTATTCGTAATATATTTGTCGAAACTTTTCACAAAATCCTCACTTTCTGAATTGATATAAAATATACAATACAAAGGTAAAACATGCTTGAATACGAGTAGATAAATAAGTAACCCCAATAGAACAAAACGTGTATGTCTTAAGGTTTTTATAGGCACATAGTACGTAAGAATCCATAGTCTTTTAATCCTTTTATTATAGCATAGCACAATTATAAAAAAAAAACTTGAGAGTGTCAAATTTGACACCTAGGTCCACTAAAAGCCACTATTTTCATGTACATTCATACAAGGT
>CAYJKD010000025.1:5078-14149 GCA_964370595.1 uncultured Lachnospiraceae bacterium | reverse complement strand
ATATAATTTATAACACTATCTCTATATTTATAGGTCCTTTTTAATCTACTTTAGTTTTTTTTAATAAATTAAATTTTTAATCATACATCAACAAGAAATTATATCGAAATTAGTAACAAACCCTTAAGATTCCTATGATTGAATTTTAACAAAAAATTTGATATAATAGGAATGAATTCCATAAAGGAGGATTTTATGAATTACGGAAAAAGTTCTACAGAGCGAAGAATCAAAGCATCAGGTTCTAATTCAGGAAAATATGCTTCAAAAATTGTTTTAACAATATTTAAAACATTTTTCTTTGTTTGTGTATTCTCGCTCTTATTATTTGTCGGTGTTGGATTTGGTGTCTTTCGAGGAATTATCGAAAATACACCTGATGTAGACATTGATAGCATTGTCCCTATGGGATTTGCTACTACTGTTTATGACAGTTCTGGCAACTTAACCGACACACTTGTAACTGCAGGTTCAAACCGAGAAGAGGCTACTTATGAAGAATTGCCTCAAGATTTGATCGATGCTTTTGTCGCTATTGAAGATGCAAGATTTTGGACTCACAACGGAATTGACTTACGCTCCATATCTCGTGCAGTCATGGGACTTATCTCTGGGGATTACTCAGGTGGTGGAAGTACCATCACGCAACAGCTGATCAAAAACAATGTATTTGACGGTGGTATGGAAAACAGTTGGGGATCTATGATTGAAAGAAAGTTGCAAGAACAGTATTTAGCTTTACAACTTACTGAATCCATGGATAGAAAATTAATCTTAACAAATTACTTAAATACGATTAACTTAGGCAATAATACCCTAGGAGTAAAGGTTGCTGCACGTCGCTATTTTGACAAAGAAGTATCTGACTTAACATTGTCTGAATGTACAGTAATTGCTGGAATTACACAAAACCCATCTAAGCTCAACCCAATTTCTGGAAAAGAAGCGAATGAAGAAAAGCGAAGAGTTATTTTACAATACATGTTCGAACAAGGTTACATTACAAAAGAAGAGCAAAATGAAGCATTAGCAGATGATGTCTATGAACGAATCCAAAATGTTGACCTTCATACAAAAGAGAATGACTCTCCTTACAGCTACTTCACAGATGCCTTGATTTCACAAGTAAAAGACACACTCATGGTACAATTAGGCTATACAGAAACACAAGCTCATAATCTATTATATAGCGGTGGTCTTGAAATTCACACAACTCAGGATCCTACCATACAGGCAATTGTAGATGAAGAGGTAAATAATTTAGACAACTACACCACGATTCAGTATTCTGTTGACTATCGTTTATCTGTTACAAGGCCAGATGAAACAACACAGCATTATTCTCAAGAAACATTAAAAACCTGGCATCGCCAAACTAAAAACAGCAGCCATAATGGACTCTATTCCACAATAGAAGAAATCAACTTAGACATTGAAGAGTACCGTGCTTATGTATTGCAAGAAGGTGGTGGTGAAATCATAGGTGAAGTAATCAAACCTCTACTTCAACCGCAAGTATCCTTTGTTATCATGGATCAACTTACTGGACAAGTGAAGGCAATTAGTGGTGGGCGCGGAGAAAAAACAGCAAGTTTAACCCTAAACCGTGCAACTGATACACTTAGACAACCAGGATCTACATTTAAAATATTGACTGCTTTTGCCCCTGCACTCGATGCCAAGAATTCAACCTTAGCTTCCACCTACTATGATACCATTTATTCCGTAGGAGAAAAAACATTTAAAAACTGGTATAGCCAAGGCTATCTTGGATATTCAACGATTCGAGAAGGGATTGTCTATTCCCTGAATATTGTAGCTGTTCGTGCATTTATGGAAACGGTAACGCCTCAACTTGGTGTTACTTATGCAGAAAATTTTGGAATAACTTCATTGACTTCAAATGATACCTATGCATCCCTTTCACTAGGTGGATTAGAACAAGGGGTAAGTAATTTAGAATTAACAAGTGCTTTTGCAACCATTGCAAATGATGGAGTGCATACAAATCCTATATTATTTACTAAAATTGTAAATCATGATGGAAAAATTTTAATTGATAATCAACCTGAAACGCAACGTGTTCTAAAAGAATCCACTGCATTTCTTCTAACTGATGCAATGGTTGAAGTAATGACAGGCGGAAGAAAATTTGCTCGTAGTGGAGTAAGCGTAAGTCCTACTGGAACACGTGCAAACCCAGCTAATATGACAGGAGCTGGAAAAAGTGGTACTACTACCAACAACGTAGATCTTTGGTTTGTTGGATACTCTCCTTATTATACAGCTGGTATCTGGGGAGGCTTTGATAGCAACCAACACCAAACATCTAGCACAGGTGGTACAAGCTATCATAAAGATATTTGGCGCAAGATTATGGAGCGCGTTCACGAAGGTCTTCCCGATCCTGGCTTCGCTGTACCTAGTAGCATAACTACAGCTACCGTGTGTAGAAAATCAGGAAAACTTCCAATTGCAGGAGTATGTAATGCTGACCCAAGAGGAAATGCAACATATACTGAATATTTTGATATTTCCAATGTACCTACAGAAGTTTGCGATGTACATGTTACCACAACCGTTTGTCAAATTACTGGACAGTTACCTAATGCAACATGTCCGACGACAACTAGTGTACGAATGGTCGTTCCTTCTGACGATACAACTGTTACAGATGACTCTGTATTTTCAATGCCTTGGTCTACCTGTCCAGAAGATCATACCCTAGAGACCCCTTCGACAACCCCTATACTACCAGGTGGAGTTGAACAGGTTGCTCCTGGAGGTAATAGCACAACTCCTTTAGGTCCTGGCTATGTGTCACCTAGCACCCCGACTCCTGATGTTGAACAAGTTTCTCCAGTTGGACCAGGTATTCCATAAAATCGTCTTAAATATATTCAAAATAAGTAACCGTTCAGCCATGCCATTCATAAATGAGCAAAGTTGCTAAAATAAAGAAGAGGTAGCAAAATTCATTACGAGTTTTGCTACCTCTTCCAATTTTAGATTAACTATTTTCTATCGTCAATTAGTATCCTCTTTCTGCTCTTGCTAGTTCAGCAAATTCAGAAGTTTCATAGTCAGTAATCACTTGTCCAAAATACTCATTTGCAACATCAATATTTCCTAGCCTTTTATAGGCAATTCCTATTTTGTATAAAAGTTCGGGATCAGTCGAATTAATTGCTAGCAATCGCTCATAATAATCAATTGCAGTTTCTATCTCTCCTGCCTCGACATTTTGATCTGCTTCTTCTAATAATGCTGGAAATCCATTATTTAATACTTCCACTTGAAACCATTCAAATATATGTTGAATTCCTAGGCTTGCAAACATATCTCCATTTAAATCGGTATATAGCTTTGTTGCCTGTGCTAAATTACCTGCCAAATATTCATAAATACTATTCAACAATATTTGCTGTTGAGAAACCAATCCATCATCTTCAAGTAATTGATTCAATTGAAGTTCCATTTCCTCTTTTTCTTGAATTGCTAATTCTGTTTGTGTGTTTAAGCCATCTATTTCTATATTTTGTTGATTTATTTTCTCAAGTTCTAATTGTAGGCGCTCATTATGTTCTTCATTTAGCTGCATACGATACGTTGGCACTACAAGGAAAAAAATCAATGCTCCTCCTAATAATACCCCTACTACAATATTAAGTATCGATTGCCATCCAGTATTTTCTTTATAGGTAGGTGGTAATATAATATCATCATCTTGCATTTGTCGATGGGAAAATGCGTTTTTAATCTTTTTCTTTTCAACTTCAGCTCGTCCTGTATGACTTTTTACAATAGACATATATCTCAAACTATTTGGATCAAATCCATCTACCTTTAGTGCTTGATATAAGCAACTTCCTGCTTTTGTATAGTTTTCTTGCTTCATATATAATAGCGCTAATAGCTGTTGTGCTTTTACATAGTTAGGCATTTCTTGAAGCATTCGCTGTAAAAGCAATACAGCCAAATCTTCATTTTCATTTTGTGCATAACTCAAGGCTTGGTTATACTTTTTTGCAATTTGATCTGCTTTCTCCAAAAATGCAGCGGAAGAATGCAGTTTTGAAATATATTCCTCAGCAAGGTTGTTATTTTGTTTAAAATTCAAACTAATAACCCATTGTGTCAAAGCTGAGGCTATTTCTCCCATCTCAAAATAAATTAAACCCAGTAAATTTCTTGCATCAATCTGGTATTTATCAAATTGAATACTTCGTTTTAACGCTGCAACTGCTCCAGATAAATCTCGATAGTTTGCTTTTTCTAAGCCTTTATTATAATAAGCATTAGCAATTTGGCAATTGATTCGAATTGTACCATCCATATATGCACCCGCCTATTCTTTTTTTGCTTTCAAAAGTTCCAGCATTACATCTGAAACATCTGTTAAACTCTCTTTCCTTATTGCTTCTTCTACTTGCCCAACTTCTAAACTTGGTTTAAAGCGGCTGATCTCTTCATCAAAATCTAACATGTATTTCTCCTTCTCTTACTCTAAAACAGTTTTTATCTCTCCTATTAAATATAAAGAACCGATAATAAACAATCGATCATTTTCTGTTTTTAAGTTAAGTGCATAGGAAAGTGCTTCTTTCGTTGAGAAAAACCCCATAACCTTAGAACAACCTTGGTTTAAAAATGATTTTACAAGCTGATTTGCTTCCATTCCTCTATCATAAGAAATTTGTGCAATTGTTACTTGTTCAATTTCTAAATTAGTATTAAGTATATGGATCATTTCTTCATAGTTTTTGTCTGAAACAGTCGTAAACAATAGATGGATACCTTTTTTTTCAATTTTTTGTATCCACTTTACACTTTGAACAAAAGCATTTATCCCATCTACATTATGTGCTCCATCTAGCCAAATATCTTTTTTAACTTCTTCCATTCGCCCAGGCCATGTTGTATTTTTAATACCTACTTCAATTATTTCTTGAGTTACATTAGCAATTTTTAATACATTCATCAGCATTCTTACTAGATTTGCATTGTTTTGCTGATAGGGCGCTTGAAATTCTTTTTCATTAAATATAAAGTTCCCTTTTACAGGATACATAACAGCTTGTTTTGCAAATCCTTGGAGTTCAATTACCTGTGCTGCTTCCGAGTTTGATGCATCATAAACAACAGGGATATTCTCTTTAATAATACCTGCTTTCTGAAATGCAATTTCTTCTATCGTATTTCCTAAAAACTGAGTGTGATCCATTCCAATAGATGTAATTACAACTCCGATGGGTTGTTGAACTACATTAGTCGTATCATATAATCCACCAAGTCCTGTTTCAAGTATTACAAAATCAACTTTTTCATTTTTAAAAATTTCAATTCCAACAAGAAAGAGATATTCAAAAAACGTGGGATGTTCATAGCCCAAATCCATCATTTCTGACATTAAATTATAAACTGATTCAAATGCATGTTGAAATATCTCTTTTGATACTGGTTGCCCTTGCAAAAGAATACGCTCTTTTATATCAATTAAGTGAGGCGAAATGAAGGTACCTACACGATACCCTGCAGTTATTAGGATATTTGTCGTGTAGGCGCAAACAGAACCTTTCCCGTTCGTTCCAGCAACATGAACCATCTTTAATTCAGCATCAGGATTTCCCATTTTTTCTAAGATTTCTCTTACTTGAATTAACGAGTTTTTTTTCTTAGTAAAAAAAGGAACTGAAAGCAAATAATCTTCTGCATGTACTTTCATAATTTATTACCTCATCTCATATAACGCTATGTGAACTATAAAGATTTATGATTGTAGTTGATTCAATCTCTCTTCCACTTGTGCCTTCATTTGTGTGTACTTATCTAGTTTATCTTTTTCTTCTTGAATTTTTGCCTCAGGAGCTTTACTAACAAACTTTTCATTGCTCAACATTCCTGTAACACGTTTGAGTTCTCCCTCAAGTCGTTGTTTTTCCTTTTCCAAACGCTCAATCTCTTTTTTTACATCAACTAATTCAGCAAATGGCATATAAATTGTTGCATTTGGAATTACAGCTGAAACTGCATCTTCTGAAATATCTTCGTTATTCGTTTGTAAACATACCTCTCCTGCAAAACCTAGGGTTGCAAAGAATATTTTACTCTTTTCAAAAATATCTAATAAAGCTTTTTGTTCTGATACTACAAAAACTTTTACTTTTTTGCTAGGAGCAACATTCATAGTCGTTCTCACATTTCGAATTGCACGAACTGCACCTTTGATAACTTCAACTTCTTGCTCTTCTTTTGCAAAATTCCATTCTGTATTGTATTCTGGCCAAGAAGAAATCATAATTGACTCCTCTTCATCCTGTAGATTACAAAAAATTTCTTCGGTAATAAATGGCATATAAGGATGTAATAATTTTAACGAATTAATCAGAACCGTTTTCAATGTCCAAATTGCTGCACCTTTCGTAATATCCTCTTCGTTCCATAAACGTGGTTTTACCATTTCAATGTACCAATCACAGAATTCTTCCCAGATAAAATCATAAACTTTTTGAAGTGCAATTCCTAATTCATATTTATCTAAATTATCTGTAACCTCTTTTGTAAGTCCATTTACTTTTGACAAAATCCATTTGTCTGCCATCGTTAATGTTGATAAATCTACTGCTTCATCTTCTACTTTTTCCATATTCATCATAATAAAGCGTGAAGCATTCCAAACTTTATTTGCAAAATTTCGACTAGATTCTACACGTTCCCAATAAAAGCGCATATCATTACCAGGAGCATTTCCTGTAATCAAAGTCATACGGAGTGCATCTGCCCCGTATTTATCAATTACTTCTAATGGATCAATACCATTTCCAAGAGATTTGCTCATTTTTCTTCCTTGGCTATCTCTTACAAGTCCATGAATCAACACTGTATGAAATGGAGTTTTCCCTGTTTGTTCATATCCAGAAAATACCATTCTTACAACCCAAAAGAAAATAATGTCATAACCGGTTACTAAAACATCTGTCGGATAAAAATAATCTAAATCTTCTGTATTATTTGGCCAGCCTAAGGTAGAAAAAGGCCAAAGTGCTGATGAAAACCAAGTATCCAGTGTATCTTCATCTTGGGCGATATGTTCACTCTTACAATGAACACACACATGTGGCTCCTCCCGATCTACTGTAACTTTTCCACAATCATTACAATAATATGCTGGAATTCTATGTCCCCACCATAGTTGTCTAGAAATACACCAGTCACGAATTCCCTCTAACCAGTGAAGATACGTTTTTGTAAAGCTCTCTGGAACAATTTTTAGTTCTCCTGATTTAATCGCTTGAATCGCTGGTTTTGCCATTTCTTCCATTTTGACAAACCACTGTTGTTTGATCATTGGCTCTACTATGGTTTTGCATCGATCATGGGTTCCTACATTATGAACGTGTGGCTCTACTTTCACTAACAATCCCATATCATCTAAATCAGCTATCATTGCTTTTCTAGCATCATAGCGACTCATTCCATGATACTTTCCAGGGCAATTAATCGTTGCATCATCATTCATGATACAAAGTTCTTGAAGTTCATGTCTTTTTCCAACTTCAAAATCATTTGGATCATGTGCTGGTGTGATTTTCACACAGCCGGTACCAAACTCTTTATCTACATAGCTATCTGCTATAATTGGAATCTGTCTTCCTGTCAATGGAAGTTCTAGCATCTTCCCAATAAGATCTTGATATCGTTCATCCTCTGGATTTACTGCAACTGCAGTATCTCCAAGAAGTGTTTCAGGTCTTGTCGTTGCAATTTCTACAAACCTACCTACTTCTCCTACAATTGGATATTTGATATGCCAAAAATTACCTTCATGCTCTTTATGCTCCACTTCGGCATCGGAAATAGATGTTTGGCATACTGGGCACCAGTTAATAATGCGTGACCCCTTATAGATATACCCTTTTTCATATAAGCGAACAAAAACTTCTAATACAGCTTTTGAACACCCTTCATCCATTGTAAATCTTTCTCGGTCCCAATCAGCAGATGAACCTAATTTATGAAGTTGTTTTACGATTCTTGTTCCATACTCATCTTTCCAATCCCAACAAGCATTTAAGAAGCCTTCTCGCCCCAGACCTTCCTTATCTAATCCTTTTTCTTTTAAGGATTCGATTACTTTTACTTCCGTAGCAATAGCAGCATGATCCGTACCAGGTTGCCATAATGCCTCATAGCCTTGCATTCTTTTAAAACGTGTTAATATATCTTGCATCGCATTATCAAGCGCATGTCCCATATGCAACTGCCCTGTAATATTTGGGGGTGGCATAACAATTGTAAATGGTTTTTTATCTGGATTTACTTTTGCAGTAAAATATTTTTTATCTAGCCATTTATCATATATTTTTTCTTCTATCTGAGCAGGCGCATAATTTTTTTCTAATTCTTTCATGATTATTCTTCCTCTTAGTTAAATTTTAACCCATGTGACGATATTGCTGTTTCCATCTTCCAATCAAATGCAACACTTTTGTATTTCTTCTCATTACACCGTGGTGAAAGAGAGGTTCAATCTGTACCATTACTTCACTTCTATTAACCTCTTCTGATGCTATTTCAAACGCTTCTTTCCAACTAAGCATAAGTTCTTCTGTAAGGTTCTCCTTATCAGCATCTGATAATTGAAGTGATTTTTGTAATTTTGTTAAATAATACATCCCTTTTAAATAATCTTCTTTTGGAAATAATTTATATGCCTCTTGATAAGCATTAAAAGCATTGGTATATTGCAACATACGTGCATAACAGGAAGCAATTCCGTTCCATGCTTCTGCTTTATCTTTTTCTTCCATATCATTTGAAATTTCTAATATCGATTGAAACAGTTTCAGTGCCTTCTTGTATTGTTTCAGTTCAAAATACAACTCTGCCTTTTTTACAATCAAATCATGTAAAGACAATTTCTTATATTCTACTAATGTTTGTTTAAATTTTTTCACTTCTGCTTGCGAGTAAAATTCACAATCTTGTAAAATATATAGTAACATATCATCTATACAATCATGTAACTTTAGCCCTCGCTCTATTTTTAATGCCAGTGATTTTAATCCCAA
>CAYJKD010000025.1:0-5068 GCA_964370595.1 uncultured Lachnospiraceae bacterium | reverse complement strand
TATAAATATCATCAAGTTTTCATCAATAAATCCATCCATAAATAGTAGGGGATATTGAAATATTATGTAACTCAACTCTTGTGATGAATGAATATGAAGTTTAAGTCCATCTACATAGTAGGGGCATTTCACATCTTCTTTTCTGCAAATTATTACACTCATATAAAAACCTCTTGTTTTATTTTCATACCAGATGAAGGAAATAATTCACCAAAGCCTTTATCCACTAAGGTAATTTCTATTGTTCTATCATCTAAAAATTTTAATGTCAAACCTATTTTAGTAGTCTTATTTGATCTTATTGAAAAATTTTCTGGAACTATATTAATTTTCCTTTTCAACTTCGTATCAACTGGAGTAATGATTAATTCAAATGATTCTTGTCCATCTAATATCAAATCCAATGAAACAGACTTTGAAAATACCGATTCTCCTAAGGCGGCCAATTCAACATGGGCCATTTGACCGTGCACATATGCTTCAATGGAAATTGAAGATGTAAGACGGCCTTCGCAAACGAATATAAAATCATCATATATTCGTTTTTCTAATAAAGATTTTGCCATAAACGAAGCACCTTTTGAAAAGATGTGCTGCTCCATATATACCTTTCTTTTTGGACAAATGTATTCCATAAATCCTTTAGCCCAATCAAGATTTTCAAAACCTTTTCCTACTAAAAAGATAGAAGAATAGAGCTTTTTTTCCATAAATCGCTCTGCACAAGAACAAAGAATCTTATCTCCTAACTTTCCACCAGAAGTACTGTTCAATACATCAATTTGAAATCCACTTTCAATATCTTGATATTCTGAAACAACAATAGGCTTTTTCAACCCACGAATCACTTTTAGCTCGTAATACCGTAATCGTTCATCTGAAACTTCAAACATCCCTACTGTATTATTCCAAATATCCTTTTTCTGATTTAAAATATAATAAGAAAAACTCTCTGCATAACTCGTGACTACAACATCATTATCTTTAATCCCTAGCTCACTTGTGCAATCTTTTAATGTCTCAATTATTATTCTATCCAGCTTAGGAACTGCAATAACTAATTGTGCAATATTCATATTTTTGTATTCTTTTTTTGCTAATTCAAGAATTTTTTCAAGGTAAATAATCAAAAGGTCTTTTGCTTGAAAGCAAATATTACCAATAGTCGCCGTACCACTCTTACGGAGCATATGCATTAACTTATCGACTATCACTCCATTTCCCATCAACGTATGTGCATATGCATCTTCACCAATATGCCATTCATCGCTACTTTTGTTTTTGCATAATACAGTAGGGATGGTCCAAGTCTTTTCTTCTCCTGCACAATTAAGTTGTGTGTATTGGTTACACAAGTCAATTCCTACAACTAATCCACTCATTGAAACGTCTAACCTTCCTTTCTAACTATTACTTTTGCTAAATAATTTTTCTGTAATTTTTACATCATGCAAATATTGCTTCATTTTTTCCTCTAATAAAGCATCGCTTTTATTATTAAAAAATTCCACAATCTCATTTATTAATCCATAACGATTATCTTCTAAATGATGTGTTGGTTTTTCACACACAATTTTTCCGTCTGCTACGCATTCTTCTGTCCCACTAACCGTTTCATAAATCTGATATTCCAATTCTTCTCCTTGGAACAATGTGCATAAATGGATGAATACTCCAGGATAAACTCGTTTCAAGTCCTCTAAATGATACTTTTCTTCTTCTTCCATTTTTACAACTAATTTCGGTTTTGAATCTGCAACACCTTTATATTCTAAAATAGTTTGTGCCCTAATTGAATCTGGTATTGAAATAAAGGATTCCAATTTTTTGAAATATCCAAAAACTTTATCCTCTTCTAATAATAAGTTTACAATCGATTGGCATAGCTCTATTTGAACTTCACTAAGATTTTTTTGTTCAGAATAATATTTAGACAATGCCATGAGATGTATAATCGGTATTCGACCTAAGTTTGAAGTTTTTTGGACAACTTCTTCTAGCCATATAAACACTTGCTTTTTCATCTCTTTATCTTGCAAGAAATATTCATATGATTTAAGAGTAAAATATGCTTTCATCACATTTTCATTTATTCGTTTTTCCGCAGCATAATATTGGAAAGTTTCATCCATATGGTAAGTCTCACTTGTAAACATCATCTGTGCTAATAAGCGCTCTGGTAGGTCATGTGTATTAATATTTAATTTCTTAGATTTTCTAAGAATTCTAAACATCTGTCGAGAACTTCCATTAAATTTACTACAAAGAAGTTCTAATAAGTTTGTCTCATTTATTCCATCTGTAAATATTTTACAAATAATCTGTAAAAAACAATTATCATCCTCGAACAATTGATTATGTACCATTTTAGAACAAAGGTCAAGTAAATATTTACTTTTTATGCCTTCCCAACCACAACTTTTTATGATGTCATATGCTTCAATCGTATAATTTGAACGAATGAGAAGTTCACAAGCATTTACCCGTTCCTTCTTTTGTAAACCTTTAAGATCTAAATTTAATAAGAAACCAACTCCACTTGAAGGTAAAACACCACCAACATCAAGCTTCTCTGTATAATATGTCATTAATACAACCGTCATTTGATGGCGTAAATTATGTTCATTCTCTAATTGGGGATCTTCTAATTCTTGGTGTAACCAAAGTACATCTGAATCATCTAGTTTTTCTTTATTTAACGCAACCATAGTTGCTTTTCGCTTTAACATTTGATGATTTGGTTCTTTTTCAATACAACATTGTTCTAATTCGCTAATTAAAGTCATGTCATCAATTAGTGGTTTTTCATCCCATGAGACATTTACGTAACGTTTTCCTTTTTCATCTTGAAAAAATAATTGTACACAGTCTGTAAAAATTGGTATATTTACTTGACCGTCTCTTACGCAATAATATTCTTCATGATTTATACTTTCATAGCGTAACACTAAATGTGTAATCGCACTTTGATTTACCTTAATTATTTTTGTAAAAAGAATTTGAGGAAGAACTCTTGCGATTTGGTTATCTATCATACTAGGATAAATCATTGCTTGATAGATTTTACTCATTCCTTCTGAATTATTTTCTTGTAATAATTGTGAAACTGCAAATTTTTCCATTTCTCTTTCATATTGCTGATAAATATCACTATCTAAATTTGCATAGGTCAATATATTATTATATAGACGCATTCTTGAATTTTCATCTAGTTTTGTTTTGTAAGAGAAGTACAACAGCACTTCTTTCGGTAATAGTTGTTGATAGGAATCTGGGAGTGCGCGTAGATATTGCTCATAAAGAATTGGTACATCAATTTGATTTTTTATTCCAAGTCCGTAATAATAAAAATCATCAATTTCTTTTACATCTTCCTCAATCAAATTCGTGCATACCACACACAACATCTTATCGTCTTGAAACACTTCATATAGTCGTTTTAACACACTTTGTGTGATTCGTCCTACAACGTGTTTATTAGAAAATCCCCGAATCAGAGCATTCATCAATTGTTGATCTTGTTTTTGAATTAATCCTTTGTTCAGTGCAAAATTCAACACTTGTATTTCAAACTTTCCGATTCCCACTATCATATCTGGATATTTTTTGTATATTTGGAATCCTTGAAAATACAATAGAGGACTCCGATGCCCCTGTCCAAACAAAGCTTCTAATTTTTCTAGTAAATCCAATGGTTTCTTTTCTAACCACAAATCTAATTTACTTAGTAACAGGAGAGAATACAGTGATTTTCCTCTTTCCAACTTTAACTTTGCAGTTATCTTACTATCTGATTTACCATCTATACAAGCCATAAGATATGCGTGAAAGCCTTCTAAATCATGACTATGGCTATAATTATAATCTAGCATATCTTTAACAGAATTTAGTATTATCGCTGCTGTTTGTAACTGCCCTTCCATCACATGAAGTTCTGCTTGTAAGAGCAAAAGTAATGGATGTTCTCCAAATCTATTTTTTTCGTCGTCTAAAGCACGTTTCATTTGACTGATGAGTAATGATTTCTCATAACAATCACTTTCGTAATCTAGTCGACTATTCCAATACTTATAAAGTGTTGGATATTTTTTCTTTTCTTTGTCACTATTCTTTTTCTTAACATCTATTTCAATGGTCATAGATAAACTTTGATTATTATTAACAATGTCTACTGTTCCATAATTTTTCCCACTGTGTAAACATTCACTACGAATAAAATACGGTATTTTACAAGTATTCCCAATAAAGTCAACTTCTGTAAAATTCTTTTGTACAATTGCTAAAAAAGGAGTTTTGGCTTGGACACTAAATTCTGTATAGCCATCCTTATCCTTTTGTACTTCGATCACTCCTTGCATAAGATCTTGCTCACGCTCAATCAATAAGATATCATTCTTCAAATGAAGTTTTACTGGCTGTATTAATTTCAAAGCAAGAAAAAATTCATCTAACAATGCTTTTCCCTTTAAATGAGTTTTCAATCCATCGTACAAATTTTGTATCTTGCTCTCTTTCATGAATGGTGCATTTTCAAAATAAGGACTATCTAGAAATTTCATACTCAATTGCTCATTTTCTATACATATATCTTTAAAATGTTCAACTGTTTGTATTCGTAACAGTTTTTTGTCCTCTTCATCCATTTGGCTCCGAAATTGAAATGGTATCGTCTTTTCTCCTCCATTGGTAACTAGGAAAAAATTCCCTTTTATGACTTCATCTTTTGTCAAGTGCGTTCCATCAATTTCAAATGCAATTTTATTTCTAACCCCACCAAACGATTCATTTAAAACTCGTACTCGAACATTAGATGAGTATACAAGTCCCTTCATGAATCCTTCTTTTTCGTCTAATATATCTATTTCACCTCTGGATATCTGTCCTGGCAATATACTTCCCATTAATTCATTTCTGTCGGTTTTTATTCTTAGGGTATCCATATCAATAATACCCTTTGCCAATCGATTAATCCGTTCCTTCATCTTTTCACCCACTTAACTCTATATAGTTTCTCTATGATTTTATTCCGTATTTCTCATTTTCTCCAACATACTTGTTATCTTTTACA
>CAYJKD010000024.1:14261-17730 GCA_964370595.1 uncultured Lachnospiraceae bacterium | reverse complement strand
TAACATGAATTGTAAATACATCTGACGTAAAAATGTCAGCACCTTCTATCAAATCCACATAGAATTTCAATAATTATGAGAAAATAAACACTATATATAGTTGGGTTTAGGGGTGTAAGAACACAAGATATAGAATGCAGAATCGAAAGGGGATAGTCGATGAAAGTAACATTTGCAGTAATTGGATATGGATGGAGAGCGGATTTTTTTTATCGCATTGCTAAGGAACTACCTGAACAGTTTGAAATATGCGCAGGTGTTTTAAGAACGCAACAAAGAGCAGCTCAAGTGGAAAAAGAAAAAAATGTATTTGCTACAAGTAATTTAGAAGAGGCTCTAAATAAGAACCCAGATTTTGTTGTTCTATGCATTCCAAGACAAGGAGTAAAGGATTATTTAGTGCAGTTGATGGAAAAAAAAGTAGCAGTTTTATGTGAAACTCCTCCAGCAAAGAATGTGGAAGAATTAAATGAATTATGGATAGAAAAAGAGCGGTTAAATGGAAAAATCCAAGTGCTTGAGCAATATCATTTGCAGCCACTTTATTATGCATTAACACAGATTGTTAATAGAGGAATACTAGGGAAGACATCCAATGTGACGTTATCAGCATTACATGGATATCATGGAGTTAGTATTTTTCGGAAACTGCTAAATCTTAATTATGAAAACTGCAAAATCCAAGGGAAAAAATTCAACTTCCCTATAATAAAAACCAATTCAAGAGCTGGTTTTACCTATGAAGGCAATGAAATTTCAGCACAAAGAGAATTGATTACCTTAGAATTTGAAAATGGAAAAGTAGCAATTTATGATTTTTCCCCGGAACAATATTTTTCAACAATCCGAACACGGAGGGTTACCGTACAGGGAATAAAGGGAGAAATCAATGATATGATAGTTCGCTATCTTGATGAGGAAAATAGAGTTGTTGAACAAGAGGTTAGACGAAAAGATTTAGGAGTTTATGATGCAACGGGTTGGCATCATAAAGGGATGTATTTAGGGTCTTATTGTTTGTATGAAAATCCAACAGCTCCAGGAAGACTAAATGATGATGAGATTGCTATAGCAGATTGTTTGATTCGTATGAAGAAATACGTTGAAACAGGAGAAATGTTTTATTCACTAGAAGAAGCACTTCAGGATACCTACCTTTCATTTATGATGGAAGAATCTGTGAAAACTGGTCAGTGTATCGAAACACAAAAGCAGATATGGGCAGATAAATAGAATCTATTTTTATAAAATAAATAATTGCATTACATTCTCGTTTGTTGTTTAAACAACAGACTTATACTAATTCTTATACTATAATCAGGCTATGAAACACCTATTCTATAAGAATGGGAAAACAACGAAGTAGGTTAATCGTAGTGAATTAGATAATAGGAGAATGAGATGAGTAAAAAAATAATAAAAATTGATCAAGAAAAATGTGTTGGTTGTGGACTATGTGCAAAAACGTGTAAACAAAGTGCAATTGAGATGATTGATGGTAAGGCAGTTGTAACTTCGGAAGATTATTGTGATGGAATCGGTAATTGTTTACCTGTTTGCCCTGTCAACGCAATTAGTTTCTCTGATAAAGATGTAAAAAAATCCAGTGAAAAAATAGCTTATGAAGGTTGTCCAGGAAGTGCATCTAGAACAATAACGAAAGATACAAAAGAAACTGCTGTTAAACAAAAAGAATATGATTCTGCTTTAAAGCAATGGCCAGTTCAGATTAAACTAGTATCAGAAGAGGCATCCTTTTTTAATAATGCGAAACTTCTTATCGCTGCAGATTGTTCTGCATTCTCTTATGCAGACTTTCATAGTGAATTTATGGAAGGAAGAGTTACGATTATTGGATGTCCAAAACTTGATGAAATTGACTATACAGATAAATTGACAAAAATCATTCAAAATAATGAGATTCAATCAGTGACAATTGTTAAAATGGAAGTTCCTTGCTGTGGTGGAATTGAACGAGCAGCAATTAATGCATTAAAAAACAGTGGAAAGTTTATTCCATGGCAAGTGGTAACCTTATCAACGACAGGAACTATAGTAAATTCAATTTGATTTTAATATTTGATGCAAAAAAATAATACCCTCTATATCAATATAAGTGTTTGAGCAAAATTGATATAGAGGGTATCTCACATTAATCATTAATTTGAGCGTATGGCCCATCTCATTTTTGTTGAGCGAGCGCGCCCATTATTATGGCATTCACTTGCAGAAGGGCGTATTACATCTTTTGCAATATCAGAATAGAGCCCTTGTTTTTTGCCATCTTTTAGTGCTTTTTTTACAAGCTTATCTTCTCCAGAGTGAAAGGTAAGGATTGCTACCCTGCCACTAGGTTTTAGTGCGTAAGGAAGTTTTTCTAAAAACTCATAGAGAACTTCAAATTCTTGATTTACATCAATCCGAAGTGCTTGGAATACGCGTTGGCAAGTTTTCTTAATTGTGTCACTACGCTCTTTTTCTGGTAAGAAGCTTAAGGTATCTTCAATCACATTCTTTAGGTTTGTAGTAGTGTTGATAGCCACCCCTTTTTTTATTTTAGTTGTGATGGCTTTCGCAAGTTCTGCTGCATAAGGTTCATCCGAATTTTCGAGAAGCATCCCAGCAAGTTCTCTTTCATCAATTGTAGTAAGGCGTTGTGCAGCACTAATACCTTTTAAGGGATTAAGGCGTAAGTCCAGTGGTCCTTCTTGTTTATAGGAAAATCCTCGTTCAGGGTTGTCAATCTGCATAGAGGAAACACCTAGATCTGCTAATATAAAGTCAAATCCTCCGACTTCCTTTGCAATTTCATCAATGGTACAAAAATTCTGTAGTTTGATTGAAAGGAGGTCAGCGCTATATCCTGCTTCTTCGAGACGTAATCTAGTTTTTTCAGATTCGATAGGATCCACATCTGTAGCATAAATATGACCAGACCCGTTTAGCTCATTAAGCATTGCTTTTGTGTGGCCGCCATAACCGAGTGTAGCATCAAAACCGATTTGTCCTGGTTGAATCTGTAAAAACTCAATAATTTCCTTCACACAGATTGAGATATGCATCCCAGCTGGTGTGCTGCCTTTCTGGATGACATGAGCAATCGTGTCTTGATATTTTTCGGGTTGTAATTCTTTATACTTATCTTTATAGTTTTTTGGGTATTTTCCCGCATATCGTTGGCGTCTTTTATGTGTTTGTTGTTCCATAATGTCCTCATTTATTCATATTGATAGAATCTACTTTCTAGTCTATCATAAGAGATTTGTTTATACAACCGTTCTTTCTATGCTGTTTGAAGAACAGTTACAATCATAGAATTAAGAGTAAAACATACTGTTAAAATAGAAGTGAAAGTGATATACTAGATGCATGCTTTTATTAGGCAACTAGTGTCGTTAAGAAGAATACTTGAACATAATGAAGAGAGGATTGAAAACGATGAAAACGAAACAATTAGAAATAAACACAT
>CAYJKD010000024.1:0-14251 GCA_964370595.1 uncultured Lachnospiraceae bacterium | reverse complement strand
GAAGTTTTATCTTCTAAAGCTCCAATCCCTGGTGGAGGTGGGGCATCAGCACTTGCTGGGGCATTGGGTTCTGCCCTTGGTTTGATGGTTGGAAATCTAACGATTGGCAAAAAAAAGTATGCAGAAGTAGAGCAAGACGTGAACGTGCGAATGAAGGAATTACAAGAATGTTTAGAGGAGTTCCTTATACTTGCTGATAAAGATGCAGAGGTATTTGAGCCACTATCCAAAGCTTATGGAATGCCAACAAATACACAAGAAGAAAAAGATTACAAAGAAAAAGAAATGGAAAAATTATTATATGAAGCAGCAGTAGTTCCAATCAAAATAATGGAATGTACAAAAAGAATTGTAGATTCTTTAGAAGAGTTGGAACAAAAGGGAAGTGTGATGGCAGTTTCTGATGTTGGAGTTGGGGTGCAATTTGCTAGAACTGCAGTAACAGGTGCGATTATGAATGTATATATTAATACAAAATCTATGAAAAACCGAACAGTAGCAAAGGAACTTAATGAAAAAGCAAAGTGTATTTTAGACGAAACAGTAGCGAAAACTGATATGATATACAAGAAAGTAGAAGAACGATTAAGATAAATAGGAGAAAAGTATGGATGTATTAAAAGGTGCGATAGTTTCTGCGAAAATAAAGGAAGACATACAAACAAAACTTCAACAACTAAATGGAATTATTCCTAAATTAGCAATTGTACGAGTAGGAGAAAATCCAGATGATATTTCCTATGAAAGAGGTGCTACAAAAAAGATGGAAGCATTTGGGTTGCAGGTAGAATCCTTTGTATTTCCAAAGGAAATCAGTAATGATGATTTTCAAAATGCATTTCGTAAGATTAATGAGAATGAAGAAATCAATGGAATTCTTTTGCTTCGTCCGCTTCCAAAGCAGATTTGTGAAAAGGAAATTGAAGAATTAATTGATCCCCAAAAGGACTTAGATGGAATTAGTCCAATAAATATTGCGAAAGTTTTTTCAGGAGAAAGGGATGGATTTGCTCCTTGCACAGCAGAGGCAGTCATAGAGATTTTAAAATATAATAATATTGCAATAGAAGGAAAGTCCGTTACTATTATTGGAAGGAGCATGGTAGTAGGAAAGCCATTATCCATGCTTCTTCTAAAAGAAAATGCTACTGTAACAGTATGTCATACGAAAACGAAAAACTTAGCAGATGTATGTAAGAAGGCGGAAATCTTAGTAGCAGCAGTGGGAAGAGCAAAGGTAATAGGAAAAGAATATATCGGTAAAGATACAATTGTAATTGATGTTGGAATTAATGTGGATGAGCAAGGGAATCTTTGTGGAGATGTGGATTTTGCAGAAATTACAGAAGTTGCAGCAATGGCAACACCAGTACCAGGTGGAGTAGGTGTTGTTACAACAGCAATATTAGCAAAACATTTAGTGGAATCTGTAGAACGGAAAGGAGAATAATTTATGGCGAAAGTTTTATTAGTGAATGGAAGTGCAAATCAAAAAGGTTGTACATATACAGCCCTAAAAGAGATTGAGGATGAATTAAATAAATTAGGAATAGAAACTGAAATTTTTCAAATTGGTAATGTAGCAATACGTGATTGTACAGGATGTCAATGGTGTGGAAGAGAGCAGTCAGGTACCTGCGTTTATAATGATGATTGTGTGAACGAATTAATTGAAAAAGCAAAAAACAGTGATGGATTTATATTTGGAACACCTGTATATTATGCACATCCAAGTGGTAGAATTCAATCAGTATTGGACCGAGCGTTCTATGCTGGAAGTAAGTATTTTGCTTATAAGCCAGGCGCAGCGATTGCTTCGGCGAGAAGAGCTGGAACAACAGCGTCCATTGAAGTTTTAAATAAATATTTTACAATAGCCAATATGCCAGTTGTTTCTTCCTGTTATTGGAATATGGTCCATGGAAATACTCCAGAAGAGGTAAAGCAAGATCTTGAAGGGCTACAAATTATGCGAGGAATTGGAAATAATATGGCTTGGCTGTTAAAATGTATAGAATTAGGAAAATCTGCTGGGATAGAGCCGTCACTAAAACAAGAGCGGGTAAGACCAAACTTTATACGATAGGAGACTTACATGGAAATAAGAAAGACTACAGAGGCTGATTTAGAAATTGTGTTAGAATTGTATAAAAAGGCAAGAGAATTTATGAATCAATCCCAAAATCCGACTCAGTGGGGAGCTCTTTATCCACCAGAGTCTATGGTAAAAAACGATATAGAAAAAAGAAATAGTTATATTTGTACGAAAAATGATGAAATTTTAGGAGTTTTCTATTATAATATAGAAATAGATGAAACTTATCTTGAAATTCATGAAGGGGAATGGTTAAATGAAGCACCTTATGGTGTCGTTCATCGCATTGCGGCACCTACTGCTGAGCGAGGTGTTGCAACCTACTGTTTGAATTGGTGCTTTGAACAAAGTGGAAGAAATCTTCGAATAGACACGCATATGGATAATTTACCTATGAGAGGATTGCTTCTAAAAAACGGTTTTACACCATGTGGAACAATCTATGTTGCAGATGGGAGTCCAAGAATTGCATATCAAAGATGTGAATAGAAATCAAAAGACAGGATAGTTTGACTAACTATGAAAGAGGGGTAAGATCTATGAGCAAAGTGATTACAATTAGTAGAGAGTTTGGAAGTGGTGGTAGGGAAATTGGATTTCGTATAGCCTCAGAACTAGGAATTCCGTTTTATGATAAAGAGATAATTTCAATGGCTGCTGAAAATAGTGATATTGCTGAACGTGTATTTCATGATTTTGATGAGAAGTTTGCAAAAGAACATCGTGCTTTTCCAGAATATATATCAGTAAATCCATTTTCAAATTTATATGAAATTCCTATTTCAGATCAAATTTTTGTAGCACAGTCCCAAGTGATTCGAAACTTAGAAAAGCAAGGTCCTTGTGTTATTATTGGACGTTGTTCGGATATGATTATAGAAGATGGATTTCGTATTTATGTATGCTCTTCTATGAAAAAAAGGATGGATCGCATTAAAAATTTAGAGAATTATGAAGATGTAAAAACTTTAGAGGCGAAGATTCGCTCTATTGATAAGAAGAGAAAAGATTATTATCAATATTATAGTGGAAATGAGTGGGGAAATCCTAGAAACTATCATATAAGTCTCAATAGTGCATTACTAGGTGTTGATGGGTGTGTAGAACTTGCAATGAAAGCAATAGGAAAAATAGAGTAAAGATAAGGAAATAAAAAAGTTATTCAGAGAGAATTGAGTTCACTTTGAATAACTTTTTTATTTAATATTGGTAAGATTTTCTTAACAATGAAATTTCTTTTGCATACCCAGAGAGTTCATTGGGTGTTTCTAGGAAAAAGGGAAGGTGATAAAGCTTTGGGTGATTGATTATTTTTAAAATAGCTTCTATTCCAATATGACCTTCTCCTATTTTCGCGTGACGATCTTTATGGGAACCAAGTGGATTTAAGCTGTCATTTAAGTGGATTGCCTTTAAATGATCTAATCCAATCGTTTGGTCGAATTGATGCAGTACGGAATCTAAATCATTAACAATGTCATATCCAGCATCCCATACATGGCAAGTGTCAAGACAAACACCAAGATGTTGCTGAAGTGTTACATTGCGGATGATTTCTTGTAATTCCTCAAATCGACTTCCTACTTCGGATCCTTTACCAGACATGGTTTCTAATAACACGGTTGTACAAAGATCTTCTCTTAGAACTTCATTGAGGAGTTGACTAATCTGATTAATACCCGTTTCAATTCCCTGTCCAGTATGGCTTCCAGGGTGGAAATTATAATAATTTCCAGGCAAATAATCCATTCGAGCTAAATCGTCTGCCATAGTTTCTTTTGCAAAGGTTCGAAGATCTTCTTTTGCGGAACAAGGATTGAGTGTATACGGAGCGTGTGCAAGTAAAGTAGTGATATTATATTTCCTTGAATAGGATAAAAAAGAAGCAATATCATCGGGATTGATTTCTTTTGCTTTTCCGCCTCGTGGGTTTCTTGTAAAAAATTGAAATGTATTTGCATTAATGAGTGTTGCCTCTTTCCCCATAGATAAAAATCCTTTAGAGCAAGAGAGGTGGCAGCCGATTCTTAACATGGGATGACCTCTTTCTATGTATAGTATAATTTTATTATTATAATGGTGTGAAAGTATTGCGTCAAGAAGGGAAAACGAGAGAGACATTTTTTAGATTTCATGATACAATGATATGGCTAATTATTTTAGCAGTTTTATTAAATGAGGTAAAGAGGGAATTATGAAAGAAAATAGTAGACTAAAAGGTGCAGCACTTACTTTGTTCGGTGGAACATTATGGGGTTTTTCGGGAACTTGTGGACAATTTTTGATGCAAGAAAAGGGTTTGATTTCTAATTGGTTAGTACCATATCGGTTATTAATAGCAGGAATATTATTACTAATCATTTGCTATTTTAGAGATAAGAATGGAATATTTCGAATTTGGAAAAAAGATGCAGTTGGTATTTTGACCTTTGGAGTGTTCGGAATGAGTATGTGTCAATATACATACTTTACTGCAATTGAAGCTTCAAATTCAGGTACGGCGACGGTATTGCAATATATAGGTCCAGTTATTATTTTATTCTATTTATCAATTCGAAATTTGAAATTACCAAGAAAAAATGAAGTTGGAGCAATTTTATTAGCTGTTTTAGGTACTTTTTTACTTGCTACTCATGGAAATCCATCTACCATGGTACTTTCGGACCGCGCATTGTTTTGGGGAATGGCATCAGCATTTGCACTTGCAATTTATACGGTCCAGCCAGGAAAACTATTAAAAGAATATGGATCAATGGTTGTAACAGCCTGGGGAATGTTAATTGGAGGAATAATGTTGATTGCTATATTCCAACCTTGGACAATTCCTGTGAGTATGGATACAGAAATAGTAGTGGGCATGATTGCAATTATTGTGATTGGAACGATTATAGCATTTGCAGCATATATGGAAGGGATTCGTTTGGTAGGTCCTAAGAAAGGGAGTTTATATGCATCCATCGAACCAGTATCTGCAACAGTATTTGCAGTTGTTTGGATGAAAGAATCATTTGGGATGATTGATTTGATTGGATTTGGGTGTATTATATCAACTATTTTTATATTAGCATTGGATAAAAAAGAAAATTAATGCATAAATATTCGTAAATTATTAAGTTTTTGCTTGCTTTTTAAAAAAAATGTATTATAATATAGCTGATATAAAGCTGTTAAGAATAATGATGGAACAGTTATAAAAATAATAATTATTTATGCATTGCATAAAAAAAGAGGAGGATGTTATGAAAAAAACATTATTAGTATTAGCAATGGGATTAGTTGGGGTATTAACTGCTTGTAGCTCAAATACACAACCAGCAGAGACAACTGTTGCAGAAGAAACTACAGGTGGCACATTAACTATGGCAACAAATGCAGAATTTCCACCATACGAATACCATGAAGGTGGCGAGATTGTTGGAATTGACGTTGAAATTGCACGTGCGATTGCAGAACACATGGGAATGACATTAGAAATTGAAGATATTGCCTTTGATTCAATTATTCCAGCAGTACAATCAGGAAAAGCTGATTTTGGTGCAGCAGGAATGACAGTTACAGAAGATCGTCTGCAGAACGTAGATTTTTCTACTTCTTATACAACAGCAACACAAATGATCATAGTACAAGAAGGCAGTGAAATTACAGATGTTGCAGGATTAGACGGGAAGAAAATTGGAGTTCAACTTGGAACTACTGGAGATATCTATGTAGAAGATGTAGAAGGAGCTACCATTGAACGTTTTAATAAAGGATTTGAAGCAGTTCAAGCATTAGGACAAGGAAAATTAGATGCAGTAGTAATTGATGGTGAACCTGCAAAAGTATTTGTATCACAAAATGAAGGTTTAGTATTGTTAGAAGAACCTTTTACAACAGAAGAATATGCAATCTGTGTGAAAAAGGGAAATGAAGAATTACTAAATAATATTAACGAAGCAATTGCAGATCTATCTGAGTCTGGAAAGTTAGATGAGATCAAAGCAAAATATATTACCGCAGAGTAAAGAAGGTTGGGTTAAATATCATGTGGGGAAACTTAGTTGAAAGATTTATACTTAATTTTATAACGGATGATCGTTGGAAATATATTGCTGATGGATTACTTGTAACTTTACAAGTGACTTTTCTAGCAGGAATCATAGGGGTAATTCTTGGTTTTGTTATTGCAATGATTCGCTCTACTTATGATAAAACAGGAAAAATGAAGATTCTTAACGTTATCTGTAATATTTATCTTTCGATTATTCGAGGGACTCCTGTAGTAGTTCAATTATTAATCATTTATTTTGTTATTTTTGGATCAGTTGATATTGATAAAACTTTAGTTGCAGTTATTGCTTTTGGTGTGAACTCGGGCGCATATGTTGCTGAAATTTTTCGAGCTGGTATCATGTCTATTGATGCAGGTCAGTTTGAAGCAGGGCGAAGCTTAGGATTTAACTATTCACAAACAATGTGGTATATTATTATGCCGCAAGCATTTAAAAACACATTACCTACTCTTTGTAATGAATTTATTGTATTGCTAAAAGAAACATCTGTAGCAGGATATATTGCATTACAAGATCTAACAAAAGGTGGCGATATTATTCGTAGTCGTACGTATGATGCATTTATGCCATTGATTGCAGTTGCGTGTATTTACCTAGTATTAGTACTTGGTTTTACAAAATTAGTTCAACTATTAGAGAGGAGATTGCGTAGAAGTGAGCGTTAATTCAGGTCAATCATTGATTCAAGTAGAAAAATTATGCAAAAGCTTTGGAGAGGTCTCTGTGCTGAAGGAGATAACGGTAGAGATTCAGCAAGGCGATGTGGTATTCGTTGTTGGACCTTCTGGTTCTGGGAAAAGTACATTTCTTAGGTGCCTAAACCGATTAGAAGAACCGACAAGTGGAACAATTATCTTTGAAGGAACGGATATTACAGATCCAAAGACAAATATAGATATTCATCGTCAAAAAATGGGAATGGTGTTTCAGCAGTTTAATTTATTCCCACATATGACGATTATGGATAACTTAACATTAGCACCGATTAAGCTGCAAGGAAAAAGCAAAGAAGAAGCTAGAAGTTATGCCATGGAATTGTTGAAACGAGTGGGTCTTTCAGACCGAGCGGAAGCATTCCCAAATCAATTATCGGGAGGGCAAAAACAGAGAATTGCAATAGTGAGAGCACTATGCATGAAACCAGACGTAATGTTATTTGATGAACCAACGTCAGCTCTTGATCCAGAGATGGTTGGAGAAGTGTTAAATGTTATGAGAGATCTTGCAAATGAAAAAATGACAATGGTAGTAGTTACACACGAAATGGGCTTTGCAAAGGAAATTGCAACTCGCGTGATGTTTATGGATGAAGGATATTTTATGGAAGAAAATAATCCAAAAGATTTTTTTGAGAATCCTAAAAATCCGAGACTTCAAAATTTTTTAAGTAAGGTACTATAAAGGAGACAGAGCTTTGTAACGAGAAAATACTCGATTACAGAGCTTGTTTCATTTTTAGAAAACACAAAAAATTCACAATTGTTCTATACAATGATAAGCATGCAACAAGGAAAAGGGGAGCAATGACAATGGAGATTTCAGATAATTCAAAACAAAAAGAACAAGAACGATTGGGAAGTCAACCGATTGGAAAATTAATGATGAGTTTAGCAATTCCAACAATTATGGCACAGGTTGTTAATCTGCTTTATAATATGGTAGACCGGATGTATATTGGAAGAATTGAAGGAGCTGGAACGCTTGCACTTGCTGGGCTTGGAGTATCCTTTCCAATTATTATCTTAATATCAGCTTTTGCAGCATTAGTAGGAATGGGTGGTCCACCTAACGCAGCAATCTGTATGGGACAAAAAGATCAAAAAGGTGCGGAGAGGATATTAGGAAACTCTATTATATTCCTAATTGTACAAGCAACAATACTTGCGATTTTGTTTTTTATTTTTATGGAAGATATTTTATTTTTATTTGGAGCAAGTGAAAATACAATTGGCTATGCTACAGATTATTTGCGAATTTATTTAATAGGAACGATTTCTGTTCAAATTTCGTTAGGTTTGAATCAGTTTATTACCACACAAGGCTTTTCCAAAACAAGTATGTTAACCGTAGTAATTGGAGCAGTACTTAATATTATTCTAGACCCTATTTTTATTTTTGGGTTAGACATGGGCGTTAAAGGTGCAGCATTAGCTACAATTATTAGCCAAACTGTTTCAGCAATATGGGTTTTGTCGTTTTTATGTGGAGAGAAAAGTGTTTTGAAAGTAAGGAAAGAATATCTAAAGTTAGATTGGAAAATACTAAAACCTGTATTGTTTTTGGGGGCTTCTCCATTTATTATGCAGGCCACTGAGTGTTTGGTGCAACTTACTTTTAATAGTGGAATGCAAACATATGGAAATGATTATTATGTATCTGCAATGACTATTATTTTTAGTATTATGCAATTTTTGATGTTACCACTGATTGGAATAAGTCAGGGAGCGATTCCGATTATTGGTTACAATTTTGGAGCTGGAAATGTAGAACGTGTGAAAAAAGCAGTTAAACTCTTATTAATTTGTTCCAATACGTTTGCAATTGTAGTAACTTCAACCGTTTTATTATTTCCAGAACTATTTATATCAATTTTTACAACAGATGAAACAACTATGGAAATTGCAGTGTATGGAATTCGCATATTCTTATTTGGTTTTTTGATAATTGGAAGTCAAATGGGATGCCAACAAACCTTTGTTGCTTTGGGACAAGCCAAAATTTCTATGTTCCTAGCATCCCTACGTAAAATAATCTTATTGATTCCTTTAGCACTAATTCTTCCCAAAATCAATAATATGGGAACAACAGGTTTGTTTTTGGCTGAACCAATTGCAGATATATTGGCAGCATTAACTACAATCACAATTTTTATGATACAATTTAAACATATCGTGTCGCGTTTTGCGACAAATCAAGAGGAAGGTATTAATAATGGCTAAGCAATATATTAAAATACGAGGGGCGAATGAACATAACCTGAAAAATATCACATTGAATATTCCTAGGAATGAATTGGTAGTTTTAACAGGTCTCAGTGGTTCGGGAAAATCCTCCCTTGCATTTGATACGATTTATGCAGAAGGGCAAAGAAGATATATGGAATCTTTGTCCTCTTATGCACGTCAATTTTTAGGTCAAATGGAAAAACCAGATGTAGAAAATATAGAAGGATTATCTCCTGCAATTTCCATTGATCAAAAATCGACCAACAAGAATCCGCGTTCGACCGTTGGAACAGTAACAGAAATTTACGATTACATGCGTTTGCTTTATGCAAGAATTGGAATTCCTCACTGTCCAAAGTGTGGGAAGGAGATAAAAAAACAAACAGTGGATCAAATGGTAGACCACATTTTAGAGTTGGAGAAAGGAACAAAAATCCAATTACTAGCACCTGTTGTACGTGGGCGAAAAGGAGAGCATGTAAAAGTTATTGAACAAGCAAAAAAAAGTGGGTATGTGCGTGTGCGTATCGATGGAAATCTTTATGAATTGTCAGAAGAGATTAAACTTGATAAAAACATAAAACATACGATTGAAGTTATAGTAGATCGTCTGGTTGTGAAAGAAGGAATTGGAAAGAGACTCAGCGATTCGATTGAGACAGTAATGGGTCTTTCCGATGGAATTATGGTAGTCGATGTGATAGGTGGAGAACCTTTAAACTTTAGTATGAGCTTTGCTTGTGCAGATTGTAATATAAGCATTGATGAAGTCGAGCCAAGAAGCTTTTCATTTAACAATCCCTTTGGAGCCTGTCCTGATTGTTCGGGGTTAGGTCATAAAATGGAATTTGATGAAGAACTGATGATTCCAGATAAAAGTTTATCCATCAGTGATGGAGCAATTGTAGTTTATGGGTGGCAATCTTGTGCAGATAAAGGAAGTTTTACAAGAGCGATTTTAGATGCACTGTGTAAAGAATATAAGTTTGATTTAGATACACCTTTTGAAAAATATCCTAAAAAAATTCAAGAACTATTGTTATATGGAACAGAAGGAAAAGAATTAAAGGTCCATTATAAAGGACAAAGAGGAGAAGGTGTTTATGATGTAGCATTTGAAGGATTAGTAAAAAATGTGGAACGTCGTTATAAGGAAACATTTTCAGAGTCATCGAAAGCAGAATATGAAAGTTTTATGAGAATTACTCCTTGTTCTACATGTAAAGGGCAGCGATTAAAGTTAAGTTCTCTAGCAGTTACCGTTGGGGATAAGAATATTTATGAAGCAACTAATTTATCGATTATAAAGTTTCGTAAATTTTTACATGAACTACAGCTGACTTCAATGCAGATAGCAATTGGTAATCAAGTATTAAAAGAAATTAAAGCAAGAGCTGATTTTTTGATAAATGTAGGACTTGATTATCTATCCCTATCAAGGGCTACTGGAACATTATCTGGAGGAGAAGCACAGAGAATACGATTAGCAACACAAATTGGGTCAGGACTTGTAGGAGTAGCATATATTTTAGATGAGCCAAGTATTGGGTTACATCAAAGAGATAATGATAAATTACTTGGAACATTGACACATTTAAGAGATCTTGGAAATACCGTTCTTGTAGTAGAGCATGACGAAGATACTATGTTTGCAGCAGATTGCATTGTGGATATTGGGCCAGGAGCAGGGGAACATGGTGGAGAAGTCGTTGCCATTGGAACTGCAAAGCAAATTATGCAAAACAAAAAATCTATCACAGGGGCGTATCTTAGTGGGAGGATTAAAATTCCAGTTCCAAAGGAAAGAAGAAAGCCTAGTGGATGGATTTCTATTACAGGGGCACAGGAGAATAATCTGAAAGATGTTAATGTTAAGGTTCCTTTAGGGATAATGACATGTGTTACTGGAGTATCAGGTTCTGGAAAAAGCTCTTTGGTTAATGAAATTTTATATAAAGCATTAGCGAGAAAACTAAATCGTGCTCGTTTGATTCCAGGAAAACATAAGAAAATAGAAGGAATTGATCAACTTGATAAAATTATTGCAATTGACCAATCTCCAATTGGGCGTACTCCTAGATCAAACCCAGCAACATATACAGGTGTATTTGATTTGATTCGTGATTTGTTTGCTTCAACGGTGGATGCAAAAGCAAAAGGCTATGCAAAAGGTAGGTTTAGCTTTAATGTAAAAGGTGGACGTTGTGAAGCTTGTAGTGGAGATGGAATCATAAAAATAGAAATGCACTTTTTACCCGATGTATATGTACCTTGTGAGGTGTGTAAAGGGATGCGTTATAATCGCGAAACACTGGATGTAAGATATAAAGGTAAAAATATTTATGATGTTTTAAATATGACAGTAGAAGAAGCGATGAAATTTTTTGAAAATGTTCCAAGTATTTATCGGAAAATATCTACACTTTATGAGGTTGGGTTATCTTATATTCGACTAGGACAGCCATCCACACAACTTTCTGGAGGAGAAGCTCAAAGAATAAAACTAGCCGCAGAACTAAGTAAACGAGGAACAGGAAAAACCATATATATCTTAGATGAACCAACAACAGGATTGCACTTTGCAGACGTTCATAAATTAGTGGAAATTTTACGAAAACTATCTGATAATGGTAATACAGTTGTTGTGATTGAGCATAATCTAGACGTGATAAAAACTGCAGATTATATTATTGATATTGGACCAGAAGGTGGCGATAAGGGTGGTACGATTGTAGCAAAAGGAACACCAGAAGCAGTTGTGGCATGTGAAAAATCATATACGGGAGCATATATTAAAAAATATTTAAAATAAAAAAGAAAAGTAGTAAAAGAGTTTGCAGAATGAGTCAAACTTATTTACTACTTTTTTTTGTATTTGGATGATGTTCACGAAGTACCCAACGGGCTAGGGGCATTTTTACTATGGATAGTATTATTACGAATAGGAGAGAAAGAAGGGCAGTTTTTAATGGTTGATCTGATAAAACAAGCCCAATTGAAAGTGCAGCAGAAGGTGGGTGTTCAATATCCAGTAAAGTCATAGTCAAGGTGGTAAAAAACACAGTTGCAACACTTACAGTAAGTAAAATATAGTAATCATCTCCTAACGAAGAGAGCAAAAGTGAGGCAAGTACTCCCCAAACACTAGCAGAAGCGTACCCACCAATGATAACGCGAGGAAGAACGGATTGTGCCTTAGGAAATGCAAATGCAATAAAGGTAGTTGCTGCAAGTGAAGTGATCCATATGGTATTATCAAAAGAATGAACAATAAAAAAGCACACAAATAAAAATATGGAAACACAAAGACTTCGAAGAACGCAAAGCCGCACTTCTCCACGTGTAAAATCTGGTTTATACATAATGCCTCCTTTCGAAACAGGATTACTAGTAATAAGACAGAACATTATCGTTGCATCTAGTAGTAATATGGAGATAAAATTAGTATAACAAACAATTGTGATGTTGTACAGAAATAATTAGAAAATTGCTAATATAAAGGTTAATTTATAGTTAATTTAGGGTAAGTTTATTTGAACATAAAAACATTTGGTGGTATGATGAAAGGAGTAATAATTGACTAGGATTAAAAGGAGGGAATCAATGGCATTGATTCGTGGTAATTTTTATTCAAGAGAATTAAAGCAACAAACACATTTTCAAGCATATTTACCAGTGGGTAGTGAAACTGATTATCAGAGAGAGTGGAAAGTACTTATACTACTTCACGGTTTAATGGGAAATTGTGATTCTTGGTTTACAAATTCGCTAGTTGTACAGTATGCAGAAAAAAATCAAACCTTATTGTTTTGTCCAGAAGGACATCGTAGCTTTTATTCTAATTTGAGCAATGGGAACTATTTGGATTATATTGGAAAAGAACTTCCTAAAGTAATCAGTGAGATGTTTGGCATTTCAGCAAATAGGGAACGATGGGGAATTGCGGGATATTCTATGGGAGGCCATGGGGCATTGAAGGTTTCCATATTAAACTCAGAGATATTTGGATATTGCGGGAATTTTTCTTCTCTTATTTATCCAATGAAACACGAAGAAATGATAGATAGCGGAATGTTTTTTTTGCAAGAACCTAGTTATTTAGCAAGTCACTTTGAAAAAACACCAGAACTTATGGATATGAAGAATTTGTTATTGCAAAATCAAAGCAAAAGATTACCTAAATTTATATCTTATTGTGGGAAATTAGATTTTTTATATCAGCAAAATTATGAATTTAATCAATTGCTAGAAACTCATAACATTGATCATATATATGAATCTTGGGAAGGTGGACACGATTGGGCTTTTTGGAATGCATCAATTGAAAAATTTTTTAAGGAATTTTTTTGAAAGGTTAATAAAGCTGACGAAGTTGGTTTGAGCGTTTAATTGTTCAAACCAAATCGTCAGCTTTTATAAAGTTGTTATTTCAAAAGATTACAAATCTTCTATTTTTTCAACAAAACCATTAAATGAATAAACGCCCTGAATATTTTGACAGTAACTTTGAATATGAGTAATGATATCGTCGAAGTCACAATATGGATTAGTTTGTAGTAGTGTCCGTTCTTCTGCTCTTAGGTAAACATCAAGAGTAATGGAATGAGGTGTTAAAGATTTAAAATTATGAAATATTTCTGAACAAGTGTCTGTTTGAATTGTAGCAAGTTTTTTTAGTGATTTAAACCCTTTGATTCGATAAAGGTCTAACGTACTACTTAAATATTCAGAGCGTTGTTCATAAAGTTTTTGTTCCTGTTTATTATTGAATAATAATTGATATAAAGTAGGGTCTTCAATAGCTAGTTGATTTAGTATAGATACAGCAATCTGTAAAGAAGTAAAAAAATCAGCTTTTTCATCGATTATTTCTAAACAACTACTAACCAGGTAGTAAGGGCGCATATTTATATTGGAAATTTTTTTGGTAAACTGGGATAATATTTCAATCATTTTATTTCGTGCGTCTATGTTGTTTCGGTCAGTTTCATATAATGTAAAAGCATGGAATGCTTTTATATATTTTGGAGAATCTAAATGATTCGGAGTTGAAATTCCTCTAGTGGGTGTTGGATCTACAAAGCAACAAGAAGATGCAATAAATGGATTTTGCAATGAATATAGCATGTTTTTTTTCTCTTCTTCTTCACATTCTTCAA
>CAYJKD010000023.1:2493-18095 GCA_964370595.1 uncultured Lachnospiraceae bacterium | reverse complement strand
TCTAAATCATCATCCATATCATCTAAATCATTTTCTACTTCTCTTTGAATCACTGTTCCTGTCGCTGCATCTACATCAAAATTATATTCAACTTCTCCTAGGTCAAAATCAATTTCATGTATAAAAATTCCATTTTCATAATCCAGTTCTATAGAAAGATCTGTAATCTGGTCTCTTTGGATTCCCTCTGCTGCTAATAATTGTTCTAATACGGTTTCTCCATCAACTGTAGTTGCACCAAGTTGTGTTTTCTTTACTTGAACTGCTACTGATTTTAATGTTTGATTCATTTTAGCTAATGTTTCTGTTAATGTTGTTGGAACTACTGTTGATGCATACGCTTGACTTCCTCCCATTGTTGTTGCTACTAATAATGCTCCCATTGCTACGATTGCCATATTTGTTTTTTTCATTGTTTTAATCTCCTTTATTATTGAATTGTTTTTTTGTTATCTGTTAGTAGTATTCGCATGCCAAATCAAAAAAGTGGGGTTCCTATAAAAAAATTTGAACTTTTTGAATTCAATTTATTATACACGATATAAATCCTTTTTTCTATTGTATATATCACAGATATATTACAAAGTAAAAATCGAAAAATAGTATTTTCTACTAAGAGAATAAAAACACACAGATTAGTGACTGCTAATCTCTGTTTCTTATCAAAATCAGGTATCTTTGCCCATTTATGAATGCACCGTGTGAACAGTAACCATGACGTATTGTTTTACTTCCTCATTATTTTCTAATAATTATAATTTTATATACAAATTATCTTTCTTTTGATATACTCGTTGTAGAGGGACTAAATGGAGGTGTTATATGGAAAAGAAATTTGTACATCGAGTAGATTTTCAAGTAACCATACTAGTTGTAATTATGGTTGCAGTTTGCAGTCTTATCGTTTATACCATTGTTTATACTATGAGCTATCAAGAAATGCTTCATGTTTTACATGAAAACGCAGATTCTATTGAAGCTCATATTGATGAAAATATCAATCATGATGTTTTTACTGACATTATAACAAGTGAGGATATGGAACTTGATCTATATAAGGAAACTTATGCCTTTTTAAATGAATTTCGTAAAATCACTGGCACCAAATATCTATATACTGCAACAAAAAATGCAGATGGTAATTTAATCTATCATATCGATGGGTTGCCACAAGATGATGTAGATTTTCGAAATGTTGGAGACCTTATTGAGCCAGAATTTCAAGCCCCCCTTCTATCTGCACTTGAAGGAAACACAATTATTCCTGATGATATCTTAAGTACTAATTGGGGAAATGTATATGTGGCCTATTACCCTTTAGAAGCGAAAGATGGAGGCATTGATGCTGCACTTGGAATTGAATTTCCTGCAGACAGCCAGTACCAAGCATTTTTCAATATAAGAATCATTGTCTTCATTACCATTATTATTATTTGTATTCTTTCTGGATTATTGGCACGTGTGTTATTTAAACGTATTTCCAATCCTTATTTTAAGGATATCTATAATACAGACTCATTAACACAATTGAAAAATAGGAATGCCTTTGACACTGATGTTCATAATAATATAGAAAAACAACGAATCAAAGGTTTGGCCCTTGTAATTACTGACTTAAATGGATTAAAACAAGTAAATGATCGAAATGGTCATAAACATGGAGATTTCTATATCAAAGCTTGTGCAGAAGCACTTGTAATTGATGATATGGAAGATTGCATTGTCTATCGAATCGGAGGTGATGAGTTTGCTACAATTCTTCCTATTAAGCATCAGGATGTAATCGAAACTTATATGGTTTCTGCCAAACAGAAATTAATCTCTATATGCAAGGAAGAAATTCCAAGTGCCTCTATGTCTATGGGGTATGCAATTTGCCAAGGCAATGATCTCGATTCTTGGGAAAAAGTCCAGCAAGAAGCTGATCAAGCCATGTATTTAGATAAACGTGCCTTTTATGAATTGAATAAACAATTAGATGGACGAAAATAATTCCTAAGTTTATTCATCTTAAAGAAGAACTGCTCTGCTGTTTCAATAGCATAGTGGTTCTTTTTTTATCCGCCAGAAAAAATAAGTTGACAAAGCAAATGAATAAATATACAATATATTTTATATTTATAAAAAGAGAGGGTAAATGAATGTTTAAAAATGTTATTGTTAGAACGCCATGCAAAGCACTTATCGAAGGAATCACATCTGCACCAGAGCTGGGCAAACCTGATTATGAAAAAGCGCTCATTCAACATGGTGCTTATATTGAAGCTCTAAAACAATGTGGGGTAAATGTAAAAGTATTAGATGCAAATGAACGTTTTCCTGATTCTTGTTTCGTGGAAGATGCTGCTGTCATCACGAAACACTGTGCCATAATTACTAACCCAGGAGCAATGTCTAGAAATCGAGAAGCCGAGTTAATTATTCCAGCAATTCAAGAATTCTTTTCCGACGATAAAATAGAATATATCATTCATCCTGGAACACTTGATGGTGGAGATGTTATGATGATAGGAGATCATTTCTACGTGGGTAAATCAGCCCGCACCAATGAAGAAGGAATTCGTCAGTTTATAGCAATTTTAGAAAAATATAATTTAACAGGTTCTGAAGTTACTTTAAATGAAGTACTTCACTTGAAAACTGGTGTTAACTATATTGAAAATAATAATTTACTTGTATCTGGAGAATTTGTTGAAAAAGAAGATTTTAAAGATTTCCATAAAATACTTATTCCAGAGGGCGAAGATTACGCAGCCAATTGTATTTGGGTTAACGGAACCGTAATTGTACCAGCAAATTATCCTGGCGTAGAAAAAATTGTAAAAGATTTAGGTTATAAAGTACTTCTTGTAGATACTTCCGAATACAGAAAAGTCGATGGTGGTTTAAGCTGTTTATCATTACGATTCTAAAACTATAATAATTAGGAGCATATTACTGATGAAAAAATTCAAATTTCCAAGTAGTTTAGTCATATTATTCACAATCATTATTGCTTGTACAGCATTAACTTGGATTTTACCTGCTGGCAAGTTCAACACGATTGTCAACGATGCTGGTATAGAAGTAGTAGATGGGTCATCCTTTCATTTGATAGATTCTACCCCTATCGACCCTCTAGAGATGTTTTTCTCCATTCCAAAAGGGTTTATGGACGGTGCTGAAGTAATTTTTTTAATCCTATTTGGATATTATTGGGTTTATTCTGTTCTTGAAACAGGAGCGTTTTCTGCAATGTCCAAAAAATTGGTATCAAGCAATGCAAAAGATAGCAAATGGTTTATTCCTAGTGCAATGTTGATTTTTGCACTAGCTGGATCAACTTATGGAGAGTTTGAAACTATATATGGTTTAATTCCTATTTTTGTATCCCTTTCACTTGTTCTTGGATATGATGCAATTGTTGGAATGTCTATGACTGGTGCTGCCGTAGCTGTTGGATTTGCTGCCGCAACCACCAATCCATTTACCATTGGAATTGCTCAATCTTATGCTGAATTGCCACTATTTTCTGGATTGACTTATCGTTGGATTATTTTTACTCTCTTTATTACCATTACGATTATCTACGTTATGGTTTATGCGAAAAAAGTCAAAAATGACCCTACCAAAAGCCTTGTTTATGGTGAAGATTATTCTTCATTAAAACTAGATTTATCAAAAGAAAATGCGCAAGAGTTTACTACTACCCATAAAATTTTAATGTTTGGAATGATTGCAACTGTCGGAATCATTGTATATGGTACCTTGAAAATGGGGTGGTGGTTAGGTGAAATGAGTGGTATCTTTTTAATCTCTGGATTAATTTCTTCTATTATTGGTAGGAGATCTGCAGAGGATATTGCCAAAAACTTTACTGTTTCTTGTACCGATATGATGTCCGCTGCTTTAATTCTAGGCTTATCTAGAACCATTCTCGTTGTATTAGAAAATGGTAATATAATTGATACTTTAATCTATTATATGTATCTACCTATGCAAAATCTTCCTAGTTGGCTTACTGCAGAGTTGATGTTAATTGTTCAAAACGTTTTGAACTTCTTTATCCCATCTGGAAGTGGGCAAGCTGCTGCAATCATGCCTATCATGATTCCTTTAGGAGATTTAGCTGGTGTTAATCGCCAGATTTCAGTACTAGCCTATCAGTTTGGAGATGGATTTTCCAACTTGATTTGGCCGACAGGTCCTTGTGCTATTATGTGTGGTGTTGCAAAAATCCCATTAGGGAAATGGTATAAATTCTTTTTACCACTATTTGGTATTATGTTTTTATTACAATCTTTCCTTATCATCCTAGCAACTTTTATTAACTATGGACCATTTTAATATAGATAACCGAGGCGATTACTATGTGGACATCAACCCAATTAGAAGAAATAAAGCAACAAATCCTCCCGCAATTTAGAGAGGAAATTCTAGAATTTAATGATTTTCTTGCAAATAATCCAGAACTAGGAAATGAAGAATTTTTAGCCATTGCAGGTTATGAAAAAATTCTAGCGAAACATAGCATTACAATGGAATCAAACTTCTGTAACCTTCCTACTGCATTTAGAGCAACGATTAATTCTGGCAAAGAAAAAAAATTCGCACTATTATGTGAATATGACGCACTACCTGAAATCGGACATGCCTGTGGACATTGTGCTAGTGGTTCTGCAAGCTTATGGACCTTCCTCGCACTTGCTAAGATTGCTAATCAGATAGATGCTCAAGTAGATCTCATTGGAACTCCAAATGAAGAAAATGAGGGATTAAAATGTGTCATGGCTAATAAAGGAGTTTTTGAATCTTATGATTTTGCAGCAATGTGTCATCTAGGTCCAACAAATACTTTAGATGTTAACTTCATTGCTCTTGATGGAATTACGATTGAATTTCATGGAAAAGCTGCCCATGCTGCTCAAGCACCACATCTTGGTGCCAATGCACTGAATTCTGCGCGTCTATTTTTTGATGCTATTGATATGATGAGGCAACATGTAATCCCAGAAGTACGGCTTCATGGTTTCATTGAGCATGGCGGTGTAGCATCCAATATTGTTCCTGATTATACTAAAATTAAATTTTTGATGCGTGCGCCCAAAAAAGATCAGTTAGAAGATTTGACCAATTGGGTACGAGATTGTGCTACTGCAGCAGCTTTAGCAACTAGAACACAAGTATCTTTTTCAAAATACGGCGAAGTATATTATGATTTACAATTCACTCCTGAAAAACGTAAAATTTGTGAACGAATTTATGAAACATTGAATTTATCTCTAAACCCTTGTGCAACTCCTTTTTCTGGCTCATCTGATATTGGGAATGTAGATTATTCTTGCCCTGCTTTCCATCCTATTGTGGGAATTGGAAGAGATGATTTAAATATTCATACAGCTGAATTTGCCGCTCAAATGACAGAAACTTGTACCCATACAGCAATCGAGAAATCTGCTCAAATTCTACTTGAAATTCCATTTGAAATTTACGGAAAAAATGGACAATTAAATTCACTTAAAAACGAATTTTCCCAAGTTCGTCATTCTTAAAAAAAATAATCCATATGCAATGATTCTATTGCAATGGATTATTTTTTATTGACGAAGAAGTACTACACTTCCGTGAAGGTCAGACAATGGCAGTGGATATAACTTGTGTTTTTCACAAAACTCTAAGGTCGCTTTTTTTACTCCTTGAAAACGATTGCTATTATAATCATGAATAAAAATCGCGCCACCGTTTGCCAATCGAGGCCAAAAACATTCCAATCCCGCTTTTGTGGGAGCGTAAAGATCTGTATCTAAACTAACTACTGCAAAGGTACTGTCTTTACACATTGAAAAAGTTGCAGGAAATTCGCCTTTGCAGATTTTTACAACTTCTGGATGTGGCATCCGTTCCATTACCATTTCTACGCTGGTATTTTCAAACTCTTCCTTTGATGGTCTAGGAAAGCCATGTTCTACTTCACACTCCAAATCGGAATCTGGAAATCCTTGAAATGTATCAAACAGAAATAATGTCCGATTTGGAAATTGTCCATTCATCACTGCCGCAAATTCCCCTTGGTAAACCCCTAATTCTGCTATATTTCCCTTTACTCCACGGGATAATATTTCTTTTGCATATAAACGGAATGTTGCTGCTCTTGCATCTAATGCTTTCCATTCCCATGCTTTTAGAATTGTTCCTCGGTAATCATATTCTTCGGTTAGTTGATTGAGCATATCTGCTCCTCGAGTTCCATCCATCACTGCAATACACACTAGTTCTGGTTTTTTCTGCAATGCAGCTTCCAATGGTAAAATAATAATTCCATCCTGTAAAGTATTCCATTTTTCTATATTATTATCAGCAAAAGCTAAAATTTCACAACCTGGATGTAACGAATTCATCATTATATTTCCCACTTGTCCAGAACCAAAAATCACAACTTTCATCTCAATTCCCTTCATAGAGTTCTTCTATACAGACTCCTGATAATTTTATTTTTTCATATGCGTCTATGGCCTGATTGTATTGTCGCTTCCAAGCTTCTTGCGCACAACTCGAAATACATTTCTTTCTACTCATTTCAAATCGTTCCTTTAATGTTACAAATTTGTCTTCTAGCACTAATTTATCCGCTAAAAATAGCACAAGTGTTTCATTGATTGTATTAAAATCATCTTTTTCCAATTGGTGATGCTTTTCTATTATTTCTGCTACTTTTCCATATCCTTCTTGGCGCAAACACTTTGCTGCTACTACAGGATGATTCGCTTCAAAACGAAACAGGTCATGTAGAATCGCTGCTGCTTGTAGTACTTCCTTATTCAAGCGATATCCTTGATTTTCTAATTTATCTACTAGCCAACTGGTACATCGGTTTACCGCTTCACAGTGAGCAATCACATGACTTTGCACTTTATATTTCCTCTGTAAATTATAACATTGTTTTAAATTAGGTGCTTCTGTAGGCATTACACCTACTGCAAACGGTTGTATATGTACTCCATCAAATTCAATTATATTAATGCAACCATAAGGTTGTGGAATTTCCCACTGTTGTTGTTGAGATAAGCCAAGGCTTTTATACAATACTCCACGGTTCAAACTACAATGAGACACTACAATTGCATCTTCTTTTATCTGCCTCATCGCCTTATAAAAACGATTTATACCTTCCTCTAAGGTTTCGCCTCCCAAAGGAGGCAAACTAGGATTTTTCCCTCGTTCCTCATAATACTCTGGAAATTTTTCACGGATTTCTACAAAAGAAAGTCCATCCCAAAGCCCTGCATCCAATTCGCATAAATCTTCAAGAATTGTAATTGGATATCCGTTTGCAACTATTTCTGCTGTTTGTTTACTCCTAGACAAATGAGAAGAAAAAATAGGCAATTGATTTTTCTGAAAATAATCTCTTAGTTGCTCTGCTTGCACGATTCCCTCATAACTTAAAGGCAAATCCGTATGACCTAAGCAACAATGAATTCCATTTGGAAATTCTGGCATACCATGACGAAGCAAATATATCTTAGCCATTACAAGTCCTCCTAACAACACCCTTCGACTTATGCCAATTGAAGTAAAAATTGATACTCTTCATAGGTATCCATATCAAAAAGTATTCCTTCATCTTCTACTGAAACAATGCTCATTTTCATGCTTAAATTGTTAAGTGCACCTCTTAATCCTTGGTTCCCGTTATATTCCATAATCTCATCTATAAGACTGGAGTCTATTTTTACAGGATGCCCTTGTTTTTCTTGATAGGAAGGCACTGCTAAATGTCCTGTTTCCATAACTAATCGACGAACGGTTTCTACAGAAAACATGGGAACATCTACTGGCAAGAATAAAATTGTATCACATTCTTCCTTTAGTGCAACAAGCCCTAGTTTTGCAGAATCAAACATTTGGCTATTGATATAATCATTATTCTGTACCAATAAAATATCCTCTTGCTTTAGTACTTCTGAAATTAAGGCTCCTTGATACCCGATTACAACTGCAATCTTCTGGATTCCACCCAGTCGTAGGGTATTGATTATTTTTTCAATAACAGTTACACCATCCATCGGTAATAACGCTTTTATCGTTCCCATACGACTACTCAAACCTGCTGCTACAATAACGGCTCCCCGCATCCTATTTCTCCTATTGATTCTGTTTTTCTTTTTCTTCTAATTTACGAAGAATTTTCTCTGGTGTAATTGGTAGACTATCTGTAACAATTCCAATTGCATTATAGATTGCATTTCCAATTGCTGAAGGTTGTGTATTATTTACCATTTCTCCAAAACCTTTTACACCATAGGGACCATACTTATCTGGATTTGATATAAATTCAACTTCTGAATGTTTTGCCATATCCATAAAAGTAGGGATAATATAGTCAGTATAATTTGCTGTTTGAAATTTCATACTTTCTGGATAGGATGGTATCGTATCTTCAAATAGTGCCATTCCAATACCCATAACATCTCCTCCATCTGCTTGCCCTATTGCCGCTAAAGGATTTATTACAACTCCAATATCATAACAAGTATATAGATTGTCTACAATAACCACTCCTGTCTCATCATCAACAGAAATATCGGCTACCGTTGCTCCCCATCCATAAGAACGACTTGGCAAACCTTTTCCAGTTTTCCTATCCACAGGAACAACTGGTGGACGGAATGCTCCAACCACATCAATGGGACAAGCTTTCAAGTTCGCATCATTACCAATTTGACGTAATGTAAGTTTTTTTTCTGGATCTTCTGTTACGAATACAGTTCCGTCTTTATATGTTATACAATCATATTCACAACCCAACATTTTTGCACCATATTTTTTCACTTCTTCAATCATCTTTTTACTTCCATCTAAGATTGCATTTCCCATAACGTAAGTAGAACGACTTCCTGCTGATGTGCTACTATAAGAACAAAGCTCTGTATCTGAATTATTAAACCCTACATATTGTGGGTCAATCCCCAGTGCCTCTGCTCCAATTTGAACAGCAACGATTTTTAGACCTTGACCAAGTTCACTAAGTCCATTAGACATATCAACACAGCCATCACGTTTTAACCGCATAGATATCGTCTCTGTATCGCCACCACCGTTAGGTCCTGTTGGATAAATAATGCACCCCATACCACGTCCTTTTCTTATCATAACTCATCCTCCGTTCTCTTAGATGTCATCGATTTAAATCGGTCTGATAATTCAATCCCTGCCATTTCAGCAACTTTTTGCAATGTTTCTACTCCGGTTACAGCAGTCAATTCGTTCTGTGCATGATATAGATCTCCTTCTTTAAAAGCATTGACAAATCTTAGATCAAAGGAATCCATATTTACAGTTCTAGCAACTTTTTCTGTTTGCATTTGCTCTGCATATTGACCAATATTTACTCCAAATCCACGCATTGCTCCACTTGGCATCTTATTGGTATAAACTAAAATTCCATCTACTGCTACATTTGGAATATTATTAGGACCTGCTACATAGTTAATGCTTTTTTCTAAAACATACATTCCCATCTCTGAATATCCACCACAATCATGGATTACTTCTACATATCTAGCTACAATTTTTCCATCTTTCATAACACCATCTTTATAGCGGAAAATCCATGGATTTCTAGCGGTACTGTAAAGCATCTCTTCCTCACGAGTTAAATGGAATTTTACTGGAAGTCCTGTTTTTAGTGCTAATAAACCTGCAATATGGTCTGTGTGTATGCTTAACATTCCTCCAAATGCTCCCCCAACAGTACCACCAATAAGTTTCACTTTGCTCTGTGGTAGATTGAAAATTTTTGATAAATCCATTAGGGTTACATTCATTCCTTGTGATTTTGTATAGATAACTAACTTTTCACTTTCATCTAAATATGCTAGTGAGCTACAAGTTTCGATTGGTGCCTGCTCTTGTGATGGTGTCATATATTCACCCTCAACAATGAAATCTGCCTCTGCAAATCCTTTTTCTATATCCCCTTTTCTAATATATCTTGCTGGGTCTTCTCCGTCCCACATCAATTGATTTCCCAACTCTTGGTTAACTACAACTGCACCTTCTTTCATAGCTTCACGAGGATCTGTAACATGTGGCATTTCTTCAATATCTAATTTAATCTTACTTATCGCTTCTAGTGCAGCCTCTTGTGTTGTTGCTGCAACCGCTGCAATATTTTGACCTTTATATCTTGTATATGTTTCTGCTAGAACTGGGTGGTCTGGAAATTTTGAAAATCGATTAAAAGGGACATCATCTTTAGTAATAATTGCTTTTACTCCTGGAACTTTCAGTGCTTCTGAAATATCAATGCTATTAATTTTTGCAGCAAAATATGGCGAGCGTAATGTTTTACAAATCAACATTCCTGGCATTTTTCGATCACTAGGATAAATCGTTCTTCCTGTTACATGTCCATTTCCATCATATTTATATAATGGTTTTCCTACTGTTTTAAACATTCATTTCACCACCTTTCGGTAATTCTCCAAATTCACCTTGAATTGCAGCTTGGATCGCTTGTATATATTCTTTGTAACCTCCACAACGACATAGATTTCCTGCTAATGCATCTTTGATTTCCTCATCTGTAGGAGCCTCATTTTCTAACAAGTGAGCAATTGCTGCCATTAAAATTCCTGGTGTACAATATCCACATTGTGGAGCTCCATAAGCTAACATCGCTTGTTGTAATGGATGTAGATCGGTTGAAGTTCCAACCCCTTCCGTGGTAACAATTCGCTTACCTTCTATGGTAACCGATAATATAGTACATGATTTTACTGCTTTTCCATCCATAATAACCGTACAGCTTCCGCAATCGCCACGATTACATCCACATTTAGGACTATTTAAATCCATTCGATCTCTCAGTGTTGTGAGTAATGTTTCATTTGTCTTTACCATTGCACGAACTGATTCACCATTTAAATAAAAATTAATGATATGCATTATTGTGTCCCTCCTTCTGTTAATCCTGCCGCTTCAATCAGTGCACGTGCTACCATAACTGGCGCTACTTTATTGCGATACCAAGCACTTGAACGGACATCGTCAATTGGGCAAATTTCATGAATCACATTTGCACAAACCTCTTTGATCAACTCAACCGTTAATACTTTATTGTCTAAGTCTTTTTCAATCAATAAACACCTTCTTGTAGTCGGTGCACAAGAACCGATTGCAACTCTTACTCGGTAACATTTTTCTCCTGCTAATTCTACATAAGCTGCTGCATTTACTACGGATAAGCTCTCTGCTTGGCGACGCCCTAATTTCTGAAAACTAGCCTTACCTGGTCCCACATGAATACGAATTTCACTTAAAATTTCTCCATCTGCAATTGCAGTACGACCTGGGCTTAGAAAGAATTCAGTCGCTGGAACAATTCGTTCACCATTTTTTGATAGCAACACAAAATCTGCCTCTAATGCAAGTAAGGTAGGAACACTATCTGCTGCAGGTGATGCATTCATGATATTTCCGCCTAATGTACCTGTATTACGAATGGTTAATCCTGCCATTTCATGAATTGTTTGAGATAAAACTGGTAGTTTTTCTCTTATCGTTTTGTGATCCATTACATAGTTGAGTGTACACATCGCTCCGATCGAAACAACATCTCCAAAATCTTTGATTTGATCTAACCCTAATTTCCCTAAATAAACAATGGTAATTGGTGTCTCATTTCCTGTTGGTACTGCATTGAATTCCATATTCATTCTAGGTACTAAATCAGTACCTCCCGCCAAAAATTTCACTTGATTTTGATCCAGTAATTCTAATTGATCAAATAAGTCTTCTTTTGACAATGGTTGAAAATAACTATACATTCTCATTGAACTTCTCACTTTCTTTGTAATTATTAACGACACTTCCATGAATTAATTCATGAACTATATAAAAATATACCAAAATGTGAATTCATTTTCAATTAACTCAAATACTTTTTCAGTATGCGTTCCTTTTATGCAAATAAAAAGAGCCACGACACCAAATGCGCATGACCCTTTCATAATATGCAATTATATTTCAAATTATAACAATAAAATCTGCCACTATCCTTCAATTAATACCCAAAGTTTTCCGCCACAGACCATCCCTTCTTCTTCTGCAACATCTCCTGTCATATCAACTTCTTCCACTTTATATCTACCGCTTCCAATAAGTCCCCTAGCTGTTCCAATTACAGCACTTTCACTACATCCGCCTCCAATACTTCCAATAATTCTGCCATCTGGATATACTAACATCTTTGCACCTTTGTGCCTAGGTACCGATCCTTTTGTTTCTACAATGGTTACAATTGCTTTCTCTTCCTTATCTATTGATAGCTGTTCTATCACTTCATAATCCACATCACTATGATTTTGGTATTGATTTATTTTTTTCTGTTCTTTTCGCTTATATAAAATCAATTCACTTAAAATTGAAATTGCTATTTCTGGCGGTGTAATTCCACCAATATCCAAACCAATTGGAGTATGTACTTGCTCAATTCTCTCTTTTGGCATCCCTTCTTCCATTAGCAATTCCATAAGACCTTTTACTCTTCTTCTAGAACCAATCATTCCTACATAATAAGGTTGTTCGCCCTTTGCTAATTGTTCTAAACACACCTTATCATGACGGTGTCCTCTTGTTATAATCACAACATAATCATATGGGGTAATTGTTAGATGTTTTGTTAGCTCCTCAAATCCAATACACAAAACTTCCTTTGCTTCTTTAAATCGAATGATATTTGCAAATGTAGGACGGTCATCTACTACTGTAACCAAAAAACCAGTTTCACTTGCAAAACGAACCAAAGGAAGTGCTATATGACCTCCACCAAGAACAATTAGTCTTGATTTTTGATAAAATGGTTCTATTAATTCTAACGTTTCTTCATTGCTAATAAATTGTGGTTCACCCTTTTTCAATAGCTCCACTGCCTGTGGATCGCTAATTGGAACTAGACTCTTTTCAACATGATTTGTGCTATGTAGGATCGTTTTCAACACTCCTACTTGATTTTTCCCCACTTCTACTAACAATGATTCATATATACTTTGCATTTTAAGATGCTCCTCTTCCTCATATATTCGGTTCTATGATAAGTATTTTTTGATTAAAACTTGTGTCCCCTCATCGCCTGCTCCTTCTTGTTCTAGTTCACGGAACATAGAAAGAACTTGTTTTAGAATCACTAAATTCGCATCTAGTTCATCCCCCATTTCATCTGCAATTGCCATGTCTTTAATAAAATGTTTTGTATAAAATCCAGGAGCATAATCTTCCTCTATCATCTTATATCCATTGTTAGTCATCTGCCAGCTACCTGCTGCACCTGTACTAATGGTATCTAACATGGTTTTTAATGATAATCCTGCTTTTTTCCCATAACTTATTGCCTCACAGACACCAGCCACAGTACCTGCAATTGCAATTTGATTTGCCATTTTTGCATGTTGCCCTGAACCCGCTTTTCCTTGCCAAATGATGGTTTTTCCCATAACGTCAAAAATATCCTTACAATGGTCAAATACATCCTCTTCTCCGCCGACCATAATAGCAAGTGTTCCATTTTTTGCACCAGTATCTCCACCAGAAACGGGTGCATCTAGTGCAAATAAATTCTTTTTACATGCTTCTTCATAGATTTTCATCGATAATCTTGGAGAAGTCGTTGTCATATCGATAAGATATGTTCCTTCTTTTGCAAAAGCAAAAATCCCCTTTTCAGAAAAGTACACTTCTTCTACATCTTTTGGGTAACCTACAATTGTTATTACAACATCTTTATCTTTTACGCAACATTCAATTGTATCTGTAACTATAATTCCATCTTGTTCCATCCCATTGGTTTTTTCTTTTGAACGATTGTAAACACTTACTTCATACCCAGCTTTCACTAAATTAATTGCCATGGATCGCCCCATAACCCCAGTTCCAATAAATCCGATTTTTTTCATATAATATATTCCTCTCTACTGTAAAATCATTAACACCAGTCCTAGCATGTCTGAAAGAACTTCCCTATCATTTGCTTATTAAGATTATACAATCCAATACGAGAAAAAAGCAATACCTATTCTTATTCCATTGAATAGGTATTGCTTCCTGTTATTTATCAACAAAAAAATTATTTACTTTTTCACTTAATACAATGGATTTAATATAATTCTCTCCCCATGCATTTTTGTATTCAGACCAATCTATTCCGCCAAAATACGCATCAATATCTGCACCTGATACTTCTAATTTTTCTTTTTCTGCAATATATTGAACTACTAATGTTACTTTTACTAGTTCTTCAATGTTGGATTTTTCATTTTCCAAAAAATCATCCATTCCATCAAATCCCATTTCCATTAGTAATCCATCTGTGGTCATTCCATAATTAATCGCTGTATGTATGATTTCATCTGCTTTTAGATTCGTAAAATAAGTAAGCATATCTGTAGGTAATTCATTGAATACAGCTAATTCTAGTAAGGCTGTATTAATATATTCATTTGTACCTCTTTGTATTACCCCCTCTACTACAACAGATTCAAATGCTTCAACACTTGCGTATTGGCCTCCTGAAATCTCTGCTATATATTCATCTGTAAGTTCTTCTGGAGAAGCCAAAACAATTCCTGCATTAGCAAGGATCTGATTGATTTCAGCTTGGATCATACTTTCCTCTATTTGGGAGACTTCATCTGGAATTTGCACCGATTCATAATTTTCAATCGTAATATAATCTAGGGTATTTAAACCCACAAAAAAACCATTCTCATCAAAATAATCACTTTGATAAACATGTTCATGGTCTTCCTCTTCTTCCTCCATCAAAATCAGCTCATTAACTGGAGGAAGTCCCGTACCTACGCTCTCACTCTCCTGCGGTTCCCCTTCCACCGTTTCCATACTATTTGCACAGCCAGAAACTACTAAAACAAGGAAAATTCCTAACAACGATATCATAATTTTTTTTTTAACATTCATTTTTTTCTCCTCTATATTAAAATGCTAAATAAAACATGTAAAAACCAATGATTGAAATCAGTAACCCCATAATCAACTTAAGAACTTCACTTACTTTACCATAATTTTCATTTAGAGATAACTTCTTCACAAATCCTACCCATGTACCACAAATCACAGCTAAAATCCCATGTCCTATCGAATATAGTAAAAGTAAAAGAATCCCCCACACAAGACTACCTTTTCCTGCAACTACTGCTAGTAAAGCAATCAATACTGGAGTTGAGCACGGGGATGAAAACACCCCTCCAAGAATTCCTGCAATCAAGGCACCTATATATCCTTTTTTTGTATTTTTAGAAATCAAATAACTAGAAGGAATCACTTCATATAAACCCCATGTTTGCAATGCCATTAGCATCATGAGCACTCCTAATATAGCGTACCACCATGTAGCTGTTGTTCCAATTAAGCTACCAGCCATTGTAGCAAGCACCCCAAGTATTGTAAACGTAATCGCCGAGCCAATCGCAAATGTAAGGGAAAGGGAAAATGCTTTTTTTGTCGTTTTCTCTCCAGTTCCTCCTACATATCCTACAATCAAAGGTACACTAGATAACGCACAAGGAGTAAATGATGTTAGTACACCTGCTAATAATGCAAGAATC
>CAYJKD010000023.1:0-2393 GCA_964370595.1 uncultured Lachnospiraceae bacterium | reverse complement strand
CAAGAATCTGCTCCAAAATCTATAATAATTGGCAGCTGATGTTCTTTTAATTTTGGTAGATCAATTCCAGATACATCCAATGCAAAATCTGTAGGTATTTCATCGGATTGAGCCATTTCATCTGGTTTATTACTTTGTACAAACCAAATTCCAGCAATCATGCATACCATTATAATCGGAACAATCGTTTTCAAATACTTTTTCATTATTACAATACCACCAGCTAATGCTGCCCTTTCATCTATCTAATTTCAAATCAAAAAATTTTGAATTGTTTTTATCATACATGCAAGCAATCTGTTTGTCAATATTAAAATCAAAAAAATTTGATATAAAAAAACCAGCAACAATTAGATTTCTCCTTTGTTTACTGGTTCTTTATTAAAATTATAAAGTCATTACTTGCGCACTTTCACAAACTGCTCAACCAAAAGATATATTGTTATTACTTTGGTAAACAAGGAATATTTTCTCTTTTGATTCATTATTTATCATAGTCTACTTTCAATGGATTTCTCTTATCAAATAGCAAAAATATAGAAAGCATTTTAGCAACATAAAGAATGCTATTGATTTCTTTTTCATTCCATACGCGTGTTTTTGTACAATCATCTAGCCCTAGGAATAGCTTAACATATCCTTTTTCTTTAATTTGCACATGTAAAAATGATTTAATTCCTTGGTCATCCATCAACTTGAATGCACCTTCTGCAACTAACAAGCTTAAATCATTACTATAAAAAATCCCTTTATCATCTGAGCTATTAAAAAAATCTTCTAATATAGATGCAGGTAAATCTTGTAGATTGTTAATTTCAGGAGTAATCCCGTCAGCAGTCCATTCATATGTATTATGATAGGTTTTTCCTTGATCAAATGTATCAAAAATATAGCACCGATCTGCATCTGTTCTACTTCCTACAAATTGCATAACTGCTTGAATCGAAGAATTCAGCTCTTTTGTTTCGTACATCAAGTTAAATACTGTAGACACCAATTCCGAATCAAAGTAAGAATTTGCAATTCGATTCGCATTCTCAAGTAAGGTTCGATTCCTCATAGTTCCATCTAGTAATTCTTCTGTATAAATTGTAAAACAATCTTTTCCTCTTAGCTTTGACTGATATAATGCTTTATCTGCAGCTTTATATAACTCTTCTTGATTTATACCATCCACAGGGTATCTTGAAATCCCAATACTGCCTGATATTTTATATGTATTGTATTCACCAGAATATGTATTTTGGAAGGCTTTCGCAATTCGATTTGCTTTTTCTTTGATCAGCTCTATATCTTGAACATCCTTTAAGAATACTACAAATTCATCTCCTCCAATTCTTCCAATGATATCTGCATTTCTGAAACTATTGTGTAAATTACCAGCTACCTCTGCTAATACCAAATCTCCAAAATGATGTCCTAAGTTATCGTTAATCGATTTAAAATCGTCAATATCTACAATAAACATAGCATGACTACTATCTTTTCTCGCTGCGATTGCATCTGCAATCAGGTTTTCTGTTGTAATCTTATTATAGCAATTGGTTAATAAATCCGTTTTAGAACGAATTTCAAGCCGAAGTTGTTCATCCACATCAAATGCTTTTCCTATAGCGAAAAGTGGAGTCTCTTCCTTATCGAAGGTAATTTGATAATTTAAGCGGAAATATTTTGAACTGCCATTTAAATCGATTAATCGAATATCTGTAGGAATAACTACCCCTTCATTAACATTGTCTACAAAGTCTAAAAAGTGCTCTATATCTTCTTCAAAAATTAATCCACTTTCTAAAAATTGTTTTGGAAATGGCAATTTTTCTCCATTAAGACCAAATTTTGATTTCCCCTTCCCAAAATATTCAACTTCTGCTTTTTTGATATCAATTACAAAAAACCATTCATCGGATAATTCTGCAATGGTACTAAATAATTTTTTATCGGTAATTCGATTGAAAAAATCATCTTCTTCAAGTTCATCTGTAGTACCGAGAAACTGACCTCTTAGATCTCGTGTGAATCCAGCTACTAGCTCTTCTCCCTCATCATCTAAATCAGAAACTTTTACCAGTGTTATCTCTGCTGGAATTTCTTCTCCTTTTAGATTTTGATGCATCCATTTAAATTTACAATATCCTACTTCAAATGCTTTTTTTATATATTCTGATGCAGATTCTGAACTAAGTCGCCCATCTGGCTGTCTTTCTGGAGAAAGCTTGCTAAATCCAGAAAGGTATTCTTCTTTTTCGGTTAATCCAAATAATTCCACTGCCATTTTATTGCACATAATATTTTCATATTTTGAGCTCCATAGGTTTAAGCAAAGAGGAATTGCATCAAGTATTGCTATCATTTTTTTCCCAAATTGTTCATATATTGAATTTGTTTTATCTGTA
>CAYJKD010000022.1:14674-18367 GCA_964370595.1 uncultured Lachnospiraceae bacterium | reverse complement strand
TTTAGGAAAGGGATTCTTGACTCTTATATAGATTGCAATTATAATCAACCTAAGTGAACAATTTCTATAAGGTGAAAGGAGTATTTAATTATGATTGAGTTAAAAAGAAAATCAGGTATTTTGCTACATGGAACCAAAGAAATTTATGGGAAACTTCTTGTAATGATGGTGAGTTTATTGGTACTATTAATCCTATTTGGTGCTGAAATGGAATCGGTTTACGGTGCTGAAATGGAAGATAAGAGTCTAATAGGTACATATGAAATAGATTTCGGAGATAGCGGGGGTGTAGAGTTGATTGTTACCCCATCAAATGATGCGTTTGAAGGTCGCTATTTCGCATTCTTTTCCGGAAGCCTAGGGATGTATGCAGGTTATAGTGAAGGGTTTATTGTCGCTACAACAGATGGCACAGATGGTTTGTATGATTACTATGATAATAATAAGTATGAGACGACTGGCGAGCCTTCTTTGCAGTTGCAATTTGATGGTGGAGATGAGTTGGTAATAACATCTCTAGATAAGGATACATTTGGAGGCCTTGGGTTTCCTGGGTTTAGTGGAACGTATGATAGAAAAGCTGAGGCGGCTGTCCAAACTTATTTTGGATACGGAATGGGATATGCAAATATTAATGGTTTAGAAAGTATGTTAATTTCACTAATAGAACCTTACTATATCTGGCTAGATAGTGTAGATGCACAAGTGAATCGGTTGGAGTATGGAGAAACAACACAAGATAATATTGCCACTTCTGCTGAGGGATTAGCAATTTGGGACGAAGCACTGAATCGGCTCTACGATGAAATAATGAGTAAGTTATCACAAGAAGATGCTGAAGAATTTAGAAATTTGCAGAGAGATTGGATTTATATGCGTGATCAAAGTGCAATGTATGCTTCTGAAGAATTTGCAGGAGGTTCTATGGCTTCGCTTATCTACTCAGAAACATTACTAACAGAAACTAGAATTCGTTGTTACGATATGTTGTTAATTTATGCTAGATTGTTATCAGATGGACAGCAGATTAGCTCAGCTGGAATGTTACAGCTAGGAGATATTATTGATGTGATATATGAAGGCGAATCAGGGAATAGGATGATGATTTTTAATCAAGATTCGCAAACTTATGTTACGATTACAAACGAGTCAATGGCCTATGTTGGTGTTGCAACATTGATAACTCCTACAGAACTAGTGGACTTGGCTATTCGATTTGAATCGATAGAAGGAAGTGACAGAAGTGGTACCGTTGAAGTCTCTTGGATGGGATGGGAGAGTGTTGATTTTCCAAACGTATACAGTAGTGATATCCCAGAATTTGAAGAGTATTATTTTTATTATGGAGTGTATGAAGAGTAAAAGCGATATATGAAAAAAGCTATGCCTAGCAGGTTTGTTAGACATAGCTTTTAAATTTTAGTCCCTTTGCTCATTTATGAATGGCATGGCTGAACGAGTATAAAATTTATGGAAACAGATAGCTAATTTGTTTGAAATATGAAAAAAAACTGTTATAATTAAGAATAAGGTAAGAAATTGATTAATAAAATAGACTTTGTTTAAGAAATCAATTGGTGTTTTCTGATACAGAAAATGAATAAAATAAATTAATCTAGAAGGAGGTGTAAGATCTATGTGCAACAATATGAAAAATGGGAAGGGTACTTCTGTTAATCAAAATATTAATTTTACAGTAGAACAGCTTCTTGATATGATAGATAGCACTCCAATGTGTATCAATGTGGTTAATGAGAATGCAGATAGTGTTTACTGCAATAAGTACACACTAGATTTATATAAGGTTACGTCTATAGAAGAATATTGCGATAAATTTTATGACATGACACCTGAAAAGCAACCCAATGGAAAAAACTCAAAATTAGCATTTGCCGAGTATGTCTTATTAGCGATTGAAAAAGGTGAAATACATTTCAATTGGTTAGATTTAAAACGTACAGGAGAAGAAATACCATTATATATCAGCATTTACCGATTGAACCATAAAGATGATCAGGGAAGAGAATTACTTCTTAGTACGATGCAAGATTTGAGCCCACAGCTTGCAGGTGGAGATGAAGATAGTGCATATGATGAATATTATCATAGCAGAGTTACTTACAAAGTTTTATTTAATACCATAGCGGAACTTACAGAAGAATGGTTTTGGATCTATGATGTGAGCCTATCAACCATTCAGTTTTTTGGTAAGGGAAGAGAGATTTTAGGCTTAAGTGCAGAAAAACAACCATTTCCAGATTATGTAGTAAATAGTAATATGGTATATTCCGAAGATTTAGAATTGTTCTTGCAGTTTAATGAAGCGCTAAAAATTGGAAAAATATTACCGACAGAAGTACGTTTTATTCAACCAACCGGTATTTCAAAATATTATCGAATTACCTATAAAACCATGTATAACAAATATGGAAAGCCGATGTTTAGCATAGGGAAAACCTATGATATCGATAAACAAAAACGACTTGAAGTTATGTCAAAAACAGACCTTCTTACTAATTGCTTCAATAAAATTACAACAGAGAACATTATTCGAGAAAGTATCAACACAAACACGTCTGCTTCCCATGCACTATTTTTAATTGATGTGGATGATTTTAAATCAGTTAATGATGAACTCGGTCATTATTTTGGCGATATTACTTTAACTGACATTGCAAAAAATTTACATGCAAATTTTAGAAGTGGAGATATAATCGGGCGTATTGGAGGAGATGAATTTCTAGTATTTGTAAAAAATATATCAGACGCATCAGTAATAGAAGGAAAGGCAAAAGCAATTGCTCGTGCATTTGAAAATAGTTATTCTGGAGAAAATAAAGATTATAAAATATCTGGAAGTATCGGTGTCTCCCTGTATCCACAACATGGAAATACATATGAAGCACTTTATAAATCTGCCGATAAGGCACTTTACAGTTCGAAAATGGCAGGTAAAGATCGCTATACGATTTATTCAGATGAACTAGAAAACTTTAGTACGAGAAACTTAACAGAGGTAGATAATTCTAATAAATTAGTAAAATCATATCTTGATGCAGAAATTACTGCTCTTATATTTGATTTAATGTATCAGTCAGAAGATGTTATTAAATCAATGAATACAGTTCTTCGTATATTTGGAATGCATTTAAATGCAGATCGGTGCTATATATCAGAAACTTTAGATGAAGGTAAAACTTATAGCATAACATATGAATGGGTTATCGATCATAAATTGGCTAAGAAAGATTTATTTCAAGATATTCCGACGGTAATGCTTCAAGATACGTTTGCAGAACTTGAGCGAAATGGGATTATGTTTAATAGTTATATTCGAGACTTTGAGTTAGAGTCGAAAAATGCGTTGCCAAAATGTATTGCTGGTTTAGAACCTGCAAAATCGTATTTACTGGTGCAAACAAAAGGAAAAGGGTATTCTCGGATTGTATTTGGTGTGGAAGATAGCAATGAACATAGGGTTTGGAGTGAAAAAGAAATTAATACGATGCAATATGTATTAAAGTTAATCTCTATTTTTATTTCTTCTCTAGATGTAAAAAAGAAACAAGTTGTAAATGTACAATTGCATCCAAATGTTTAATAAATAGTGAAAGAGCATTTCAATGATATAGCACTGTCATGGAAGTGCTCTTATTTTGTGTTTATTATAAATGATAAGGAAAGATATATAAT
>CAYJKD010000022.1:12758-14664 GCA_964370595.1 uncultured Lachnospiraceae bacterium | reverse complement strand
TTCTCAATGGATGATTGGCTATTTATAGGATATATGGTAAAATAAATCGTATTAATTACGAATATGAATTATAATTGAGTTCCATTGATTTCATTACCAAATAGTCATGAAAAATATTACTTAGAGGAGAAGATACTATGAAATTTCAGAAAAAAATAATAGCAGGAATATTGTCGATGGCCATGATTATATTAGCATTTCCTTTGCATGTTTTTAATAGCCAAGGTATGTTAATCGATGATAGAATTCACGGCGAACAAGATAGACTGCGTAATACTAAAATTGCATCAATGACAAATGCAGTGTTTTCAGCAACAGGGGAAAACTCAGGATTTTTGACCCAAGTGGATTCAACGATGGTTTACAGTATTGATGGTGGTAATATTTGGAATGTGATTACATCGGAAGAGGAATCTATCGTAGGAATAACTCTAGATAATGGAATCCAAGTGAAATATGCATCCGTTAGTGATGCTCAGTATATTCCAGTTACAAAAGCTCCAATTCCGACTACGGTAAGAGGTGGCGAAGAAATAATTACAGGTGTAAATGAGTATATGGAATATAAAATGGTTACAGATCCACCGATGTCGTATAGGAAAATTACAGGGAATATGATTGAAAACCTAGCAGTTGGAACCTATCTTGTAAGAGAACAGCCACTTGGTACGAAGCTTGCAAGTGGACCTGTACAAGTAGTGGTTTATCCCAAAAAGGAAGTAAATCCATTACTGATTCAACCAATTGAAGAAAAAACCTATGGAGACCAGCCATTTGAAGTAAATACATCGGGGGGAACTGGAAGTGGCACTGTGCTCTTTTCAAGTTCTGATTCGTCTATCCTTTCATTTACAGGAAATATTGCAACAATACATAAGGCAGGACGCGTAACAATAACAGCTAAAAAAGAAATGGATGGAATTTTGGGAGGAGAAGTATCCACGATTACGATTGATATTAATAAGAAACAGCTTAATGTTATAGCGGTTGATACAAGATTGAGAAAAAGCTATACAATGCCAAGCTTTGCTTATGCAACAGAAGGAATTGTAGGAACAGATCGTTTTACAGTACCTCCAGTTTTAACAACAACTGCGACTACTACACATTTTCTAGGAACGTTTGATATTCTTGTTCATGGTGGGGTATTACAAAATGCAGAAAGTTACCAAATTACTTATGTAACAGGAATACTAACGATTTATAGCGACAGTTCAAGTAGTGGAAGTGGTGGAAGCGGCGGTGGAGGTGGCGGTTCATCAAGTGGAAGTGTTGGCCCCTCTGTGGGAACCCATGCATCGCCACAATCTACGACATCAGTAAATGTGAAAAAGGGACATATGGATTCCGTGAAAGGAATTGTAACTGGAACAAGTGCTGGATATAGTAGGTGGGAAGCGAGCCAGCCAATCTATAATGCAGAAGGAATCGTGGTTGATCAAAAATGGAAATTGCGATATGCAGATGGAACTTATGCAACAGGTATTGTATTTAAAGACATTAATAATAATCCATATGAAAAATATGAATGGGAATTGATAAATGGAGGTTGGTATTTATTTGGTTTAGATGGATATGTAAGGGATGGTTTTGTCTACGATGCATACACGACTAATTGGTATTATATCGATATTAATACAGGAATGAAAACGGGGTGGCAGTATATCGAGGGAAGCTGGTATTATTTTAATCCCAACGTAGATGGCACAACTGGAAAACTGCTAACGAATACAACAACTCCAGATGGTTATATAGTTGATCACTCAGGTAGATGGATTCAATAGTAGATGACGTAAGTGGAAATAATAAAAAAAATGAAAAGAGCTTGATAAACATGCAAAAAAATTGATAAACCAATTGTAACGATTAAAGTTGGTGGGTCTAAGATTGGAGAAAAAGCAGCATT